>CAZWIN010000010.1:18371-20088 GCA_964633855.1 uncultured Chitinophagales bacterium | reverse complement strand
CCCATGGGTTTCCCCACCAGATCCTAAGTCTGGCGCGTCTGCCAATTTCGCCATATGCCCTATGATTTCGGCGGTTTTGCCGACTTTAAGCCCTGATGAGAACCGCCAATGGAATGCAGTTCCATTCTTCATAAATGGTAAGGAAATGGACACTCACCTGCAAAGAGAGGCCCTGCTAATGCATTCCTGTTTTGAAGGAGTTGATCTTACAGAGGCAGGAAGAGCGAGAATGTTGTTCCCCGGCCCGTCTCGGAGGAAACCTCGATACGGCCTCCGTGATCGTCAATAATTTTCTTGACAATGGCAAGGCCGAGGCCGGTTCCGTGGCGTTTACCGTGCGAGAAGAAGGGATCGAATATTCTTGGGCGTATTTCCTCGGGAATTCCCCCGCCCATATCAGAGAATGCAATCACCACCGAATCACCCCTCTTCTCGGTTGCAATCGTTAGTGTTCCGCCGCCGGGCATTGCGTCGGCAGCGTTGCCGGAGAGATTGTAAAAGACACGCAGTATCTTTGCCACATCCATCCGTACCGCACCATCGTAATGAAAATCACGTACAAGGGTGATGTTTCTTTTCACAGCATCCATGTGAATGAATCTCATTGCGGTTTCCATAATTCCGGCAAGGTCCACGGTTTCGAGTTTCATTTCTCCGCCGCCGCGTGAGAAATCAAGAATTTCCTGCGTCATGTTGACGAAGCGGTCCACCTGGCCTATCATATCGTCGGCCATTTGAGCGCCCTCGGCATCGCCCATCTTGGATTTGAATACCTGGGCATACATGCGCAACGTGCTCAACGGGTTCTTGATGTCGTGGATGATGCTGCCCGCCATCCTTCCGACGGCCGAAAGCCGTTCGTTTTGCATCATCTCTCTGGCGAGGTGTGCGTTTTCGATTGCAATTGCTGCATGTACGGAAAAGGCGTCAATAAATGATTCATCCTCAGTGGTAAACGCCCCGCCTTTTTTATTCAGAAACTGGAAGACCCCAACAATTTTTCCGGTCTTGTCTTTCATTGGCATGCACAGCACATTCTTTGTCGTGTAGCCCGATCGCTTGTCGATTTCGGGATTGAACCGCGGATCGTTGTACGCATCTTTGATGTTGACCGTCTCTCCGGTTTTTGCAACAAACCCCGCGAGTCCCTTTCCTACAGGCAGCCGGATTTCCACCATGTTGCTGCCCTGCAACACTTTTGACCAGAGCTCGTTCGACTTTTCATCAATCAGATAAAGGGTGCCGCGGTCCGCATTGATACTTCTGCTCGCCGCTTCGAGGATGACCACAAGGAGTTTGTCGAGTTCCAGCGTGGAATTAACGATCTTGCTTGCCTCGATCAGCAGGTGAAGCTTCTCCATCTTCACGCTTGCAGCTACTGCGTGCCTGTCCAGCTCACCGACAAATGCATGATCCATAGTCCGTAATCTGCGCGCGAGATTATGGACGATATTTCTTGCAAAGGCGTCATCCTTCAGAAAGAGTGCACGGAAATCCGACCCCTGAACCCGGGCGATGGTGCATTCCCGCACGGCGTCGGCGCGTGCCGAACGCGGGGAGCCATCAATAATGGAGAGCTCGCCAAAAAAGTCGCCATCATGCAATACGGCGAGAGGTGATTCAAACCCATGGCCGGTGATTTTCTTGATGCGAACAACGCCGTCAACAATCAGGAAAAGATCGCTGCCCTTTGTTGACTCGTCGAATATCGTTTCCC
>CAZWIN010000010.1:0-18361 GCA_964633855.1 uncultured Chitinophagales bacterium | reverse complement strand
TGCGAGAACGGCGGACACCCTTATTGCATTGACATCTGTAAAGAGGCTGTTGGTGCGGAGCTTCTTTCCTATTGCGGTGGGCAGGCGCTTTCGTGTGCGGACGCTGGACGCGCGTCGCTGTGCATTATGCCGGATTGTTTTCTTCATAGTTGAGGTGAAGTCGTTACTCGACGCATGATGATAGCTATTTCACCATGGAGAAGCAAGATATGTGAGTCAGGCTTGCACATCAGAAGAATTCCTGATATATACCCAGATGCGGAGCCTCAACCATAATGACTCATGAGATTGTTCTCCAGACGATCGGCCTCGGCAAGAGGTACAAAGACCGGTGGGCGGTAAGGGATATGAATCTGGCCGTACATCGCGGCGAAGTATTCGGCTTTCTCGGCCCGAATGGCGCAGGCAAGAGCACGACGATCCGGATGTTGCTTTCGTTGATTTTCCCTACTGCGGGAAGGGTGGAGTTATTTGGAAAGCCCGTCACACCGGGAAGGCGCGACGCACTCTCACGCGTTGGCGGGTTGGTTGAACGCGCCGACTTCTACCTGTATCTCAGCGCCCGCCGCAACCTGGAGATTATCGCTTCATTGATGGGTGGTGTGGATGGGTACGACATTAACCGGGTGCTGGATATGGTCGGGCTTTCAACCCGCGCCAACGACAACGTGAAGACATATTCTCACGGCATGAAACAGCGTCTTGGTATCGCCCAGGCACTGCTCGGGAAACCGGAGGTCATTATTCTCGATGAACCGACAACGGGACTTGACCCGCAGGGGATCAAAGAGGTTCGGGAGCTTATCGGCCGGCTTTCGCATGACCATGCAATCACCATTTTTCTTTCATCGCATCTGCTCGCAGAGATTGAGCAGGCGGCGACGAGCATGGCAATCATCAATCAGGGGAGTATTGTACGACAAGGGAATGTGCAGGAACTGCTGAATTCGGGCGAGAATGTTGTTCGTATAGAAGCCCGGCCTGTGGAGGCCGCGGTTTCCGTTCTGCGGGCAAAACCATACGTCGCCGGTATCTTGCTCAATAACGGCTTGCTCGACGTGAAAATGCCATTCAACCATATTGCCGATCTCAACCGTTCACTTGTCGAGGAAGAGGTTGAGGTCCATTCACTTCTCCGGTTGCGATCACTGGAACAATATTTTCTTTCGATTACTGAGGGTGCCTCAGATGTTGCACAGGGGAGTGGGGCTGTATGAACAATGCTGTTGTCACTCCGCGCCTCTACGCATTGACTCGCGGCGAGATTCTCAAAACTTACCTGAAGTGGCGGACGTACATCGGTTTCATTGCCATCAGTGTACTTGTGCCGCTTGTGCAACTTGGCCTGAAGTGGGACGGTGGATCAGGCGTAAGGAATATGACCCGCGGCCTTGAACAGGACTTTTTCCTTTTCGGCAATCTCTTCAACGGCTATTTCGTTACGCAATTTATCATGAACAGCCTTTGGGTACACATACCATTTCTCATCAGCCTGGTCGCGGGCGACCAGCTTGCCGGCGAAGGAACCGGAGGGACGTTCAGAATTATGCTCATCAGGCCGGCGTCACGAAGCATGGTTCTCGCCGCGAAATATTTTACGACACTACTTTATACCTGCTCTCTGGTGGTATTTCTCGGCGCGCTGAGCCTCGGCCTCGGCATGGCTCTCTTTGGCTCCGGCGATTTGATTGTTCCGGGAAAGGTCCTTCTTGTGCTTCCCGGGCAGGAATTGCCTTTGCGGTTTGCGCTCGCCTTCGGATTGGCCGTCTGGAGTATGTGGTGTGTTGCGTCTCTTGCGTTGCTGTTTTCGTCCCTTGTAGAAAACGCCATCGGCCCGATCATCGGTACAATGACCGTCATTATTATTTTCCTGATCATTTCCAACCTGCCTGTTGACCTTTTCATAAGCGTGCGTCCGTATCTGTTCACAACGTATCTTTCGGTATGGCAGCAAGCATTGGAAGACCCGATCCCATGGAACGGCATAGCCTCTTCCATGGCGCGGCTGGCGCTCTTCAGCATTGGTTTTTACGCGGCAACTTGGTATATTTTTATGAAGAAGGATATCCTCAGTTAGGATATATCCGTCTTCTCTCTCAAGAACCTCACCGTATCCGGCACACCGTCGCAGCACCAACGGCGGGATTTTCAAAAGGAGTTGATGAATGGAACTCAGGAGAATTCAGGAGGCGCTTCAACAACACAAGCTTGGCGGCTGGCTGCTTTGCGATTTTCATAACCGCGATCACCTGGCTTATCGTGTCCTCGGCCTCGACTCCACAAAAATGACCACGCGCCGGTGGTTTTATTTCATTCCGGCGAAAGGCGAACCCAAGAAGCTGGTGCATACGGTGGAAAAGGGGAAGTTGGATGCGCTCCCCGGCTCAAAAAACGTTTTCCTTGCGTGGGAGCAGCTTCACTCTTCGCTCAAAAAAATCCTGGGCGGCCCCAAGAGGATTGCAATGCAATACTCTCCCAAGAACAACATTCCGTATGTGTCCATGGTGGATGCGGGAGTGGTAGAACTGGTAAAAAGTTTCGGGCACAAAGTCGTTTCCTCGGCGGATCTCGTACAGATGTTCGAAGCAGTGATTAGCGAGGAGGGATACCGTTTGCACAAGGAAGCCGGCCTGGTGATTGACAGGATTCGCTCCGACGCGTTTCATAAAATCAAAGAAGCTGTTGCAAGCAACAACGGGACAACCGAGTACGATATCCAGCAGTTTATCATGCGGCGTTTCAAGGAGAGCGGGTTGGTGACGACGGACCCGCCCATTGTCGGTACAAACGAGCATCCGGCAGACCCGCACTTTGAATGTACTCCGGCGAACGCGCGCCAGTTCAAACACGGGGACACAGTGCTGCTTGACATGTGGGCGAAGAAAAACGTTCCCGGCGGGATCTATTATGATATTACGTGGGTTGGCTTCATCGGCAATGAGCCATCGCGGAAATATGCCGAGATTTTTGATGCAGCGCGCCGGGGCCGCAACGCTGCCATCGCCTTTGTCAAGGAACGCTTCGCAAAGGGGAAAGCTTGTTACGGCTGGGAAGTTGACGATGCCTGCAGGGCTGTGGTGAAAAAGGCCGGATATGGAAAGTACTTTGTGCATCGCACGGGACATTCCATTGGCGAGGAAGTTCACGGCAACGGGGTAAATATTGATAATTTGGAAACGAAAGATGAGCGCCGCCTTGTCCCGGGATGCTGTTTTTCCGTTGAACCCGGGATTTACCTTGAGGGGGAGATGGCGGTGCGAACGGAAGTAAACATGTTCGTCCGGCACGATGGCGTTCCGGAAGTCACCGGAGAGATACAGGAAGAACTCGTCAAGATATAGGACGAAGCGCGGGAATTCCGGAACCGTTTTCCGCAATGGCTCACGCTACTGAGCCGTATTGTTACATTCCAACAAGGAGGGACCGTACTTGAGCCTTAGTGATCGTCTGCGCGAGATGCGCACCGGTTTTCACCCCACCTTCTGGGTGGCAAACACACTCGAACTTTTCGAGCGGCTCTCGTTTTACGGTGCGAAGGCTGTGCTCGCCGTTTACCTTGCCGACAAGGTCGGTTTGGGCGTAGAATCCGCCGGAGTGCGTGTCGGGCTGTTCTCCGGCCTTCTGTATTCCCTGCCTATTGTCGCAGGCGTATTTGTTGACCGGTATGGATTCAAAAAGTCCCTCACCGCCTGTTTTGCATTGTTCAGCGTCGGCTATTTCCTGATTGGCCTGGCAGGCCTTGAGATGGGGCAGGGTGTGGTTGCATCGTTCGGGAAGGAAACCTATGTTACGGCTGTTCTGATTCTCACGGCTATCGGCGGGTCGCTCATCAAGCCGTGCATCGTGGGGACGGTTGCCAAAACATCCAAACCGGAAGTGCAATCACTCGGGTATTCCATTTATTACACGCTAGTGAACCTTGGGGGCGCGCTAGGACCGATACTCGCTCTCCAGGTACGTGAAGGGTTCGGCATTGAGTATGTTCTGGTGATGTCAGCCATTACTTCCTTTCTGATGATGTTGGGAACGATTCTTTTCTTTAAAGAACCGAAGTCGGATGGCGAAACACCTCACGGCAAAACATTCGGCCAGGTGTTTGGCGATATGGTTCTTGTGTTCAAGAACGTCAAGTTCATCAGCTTCCTGGTGATCTTTTCCGGTTTTTGGATCATGTTCTGGCAGATTTTCTATTCATTCCCCTTCTATATAATAGAAGTGCTGAAGTTTGAACAATTTGAGTTGCTGGAAACGGTTGATGCATGGACAATAATTCTTGTCAGCGTTCCGATTACAGCTCTTGTGAAGAAATGGAACCCAATTACCGCGATGACGCTCGGCTTTCTCATCGCCAGCGCCTCCTGGTTGTTGATCGCCTCTTCTACTACCATCACTATGGCAATAGTGGCAATGGCGTTGTTTGCCATTGGCGAATCAACCCAGGCTCCGCGCTTCTACGAGTATGTCAGCAGCCTTGCACCAAAGGGCCAGGTCGGTACATTTATGGGCTTTGCGTTTCTGCCTGTGGCTATCGGCTCATTTGTTGCCGGCCCTCTTTCGGGCTGGCTTGTGCAGACGTATATACGCGACACCTTCAATCCCTTTATGATGTGGTTTATTCTTGCGATGATCGGTTTTGGCTCGACACTCCTGATGTTGCTGTATAATACGTTCATTGCAAAACGGGCATCTTCGTAGAGCATGCTTCGCCGGGGATGGATTGTTCTTGTTTGCGCTTGTGTGTGGTGTAGAATGCCTGTGGATGCAGTTGCACAAGCCGGGGGGGAGGAGATACTCCGGCGTCTTGAGCAGGCGAATCCCGGGCTGAGTGATTACCGGGCGCAACTGGATGTCAGTGTTGATTTGGAGAGGCTTAGAGTTCCCTCCATGCGTGTCACGATGTATTTCAGGGCGCCCGACAAAATACGTTTCTCTTCTGAAAATTTTGCACTCCTGCCAAAAGAGAGCATGTCGCTCGGCCCTTCTCAACTCCGTTCAAGATTTGATATCGTGAGTACGGAAGACACTGCGGAAGGAACGCTGAAGCTTTCCCGCATTGACCTGAAGCGCAAAAGCGATAAAACGGGCCTGCAACGAATCCGGGTGTTTGTTGACAATGAACGCTGGCTCATACACCGCATCGTATCGCCCCAACCGGATGGCCGCCTGGTGACAGCGGAGTTTCGTCACACAAAAGTGAAGGAATTCCTTTTGCCATCAGAGCTCACCGTATGGTTCTCCTCTGATTCCCCCGATACATCCACAGTTGCTCCACTTGATCAGTTCGGGTTATTCCGGCTTGCACAGCTCCCGCGGCGCGGGAAGATCACCATCCGCTATTCCGATTACAGCATCAATGCGGGTATTGACGATGCGGTATTTGAGAACAACAATGGTGAGAAATAACCTGCTCTTGTGAGGCGAAAGTCGGGGAAAGTATGAAAAGGGTACTTATCCTATTGTTTCTGGTCTGGTGTTCCGTCGTCACTGCTGTGGCCGCCCGCGGCAGGGTGAAAAATATTGAAGGAAATGTCCGGTCCGACATCGGGACCCCTCTTCGCGGAGAGCATCTCGGGACAACGCTCTGGAATACGGATCGCATTAACAATGATGAATGGTATCTTACCCTCAGGGACAAGTACCACATGAATACCGTCCGCCTCCTCTGTTACAACGAGCCTCTCATCAGGGCGGGCTACAAGAAGGATACTGTTCTTTCCTTCCTGAAAGTCCGGCAGGTGCTCCCGCTTCTTGACTCGGCGATAGCGAAAACAGCCCGGCTCGGGCTCTACGCCATTATTGACCACCATACCATCGGTGACAACGACACGAATCTTGCCAAAGCATGGTGGGAAGTTGTAGCGCCGCGTTACAAGGACCATACTCATGTGTTGTTTGAGGTTGCCAACGAACCCGTAAAGATGCAGGTGCGCGATTACGGGGTGAAGGATGTGGAGTTCCAGGTAACGATGCACCGGTTCTTGAGAAACCTCGCGCCCGAGACGCACATTATCCAATGGTCATTCATGTTTGCAACTCCGGGAAGGTACACTATTGTCAACCGGGCGAATGGCCGGATTGACTATTCCAATGCGAGCATTGGATGGCATGGAGGGAAGACAAGTTTTCCGGCAGTAGATTCTCTCAAATTGTTGGGCCCCGTTATAATGACCGAAAGCTCCGAAGGTGTGCCGGATTCTGCTTCGCTGGAGCGTGGAGCGGCCAACTACTATTGGCGGGTTTCGCAATACGAATCACGTGGCTTCAGTTGGGTGCTCCTCGGCTGTAACGGCTACCGCCCGGGGCAAAGGGATTTCCTCCCATATATGACCATCAGCTGGCCTGCTGATGCGACGATCACGCCGCCCAAGAAGTAATTCCACCTCTTTGCTGTAGTACATCCTGCCGCCTCCGAGGCTATTGCGCGTTTCGGGATTTTTTTCCTTTCCACCCTTGACATTCTCTTAGGAAACCTTAAATTCTAATTTAGGTACGACTAAATTGTGAGAGCACAATGCCGAATCGCAGCACAGAGGACTATATAAAGAACATCTATAAACTCCAGAAAGCGGGAATGAAGGTGACAACTTCAGCCCTTGCCGCGAGCCTGGACCTCTCCGATCCATCCATTACCGATATGATCAAGAAGTTATCTGAAAAGGGATACGTGAGCTACGCACCCTATCAGGGGGTTGAACTCACCAGATCAGGCCGTCGCATGGCATTGAAAATCCTCCGACGGCACAGGCTGTGGGAAATGTACCTTGTGAAATTTCTCGGCTTCTCCTGGGATCAAATCCATGATGAAGCTGAAAAACTTGAGCATGTCACTTCGGAGGCGCTGGAGCAAAAACTCGATGAGGCGCTCGGCTACCCCGGAGTTGACCCGCATGGCGATCCGATTCCCTCGGCCGAGGGAGAGTTGGAACAGGCGGACTATGCGCCGCTTGCACAGTTCACTGCGGGTGATGTTGTACGCGTTCTCAGAGTCAGCGATAGCGACCCCGGGATTTTGCAGCATGCCTCCCGGCTTGGCATACGGCTTAATGCGAAAATCACGATTCGTGACAAGAAGGCTTTCGACGGTTCAATGACTGTGCGGGTCGGAGCGAAGCAACAGTTTATGAGTCAGCAAATGACGGAATCCATTTTTGTGGAGAGGACATGAGAGAGCAATCCATAGCATCACTTTCCGAAGTTCACCGTAGTGTTCCCATCACCAAAAACATGGGAATGTTCCGGAGGATGTTTGCATTTGCAGGACCGGCATATCTTGTCAGTGTGGGATACATGGATCCCGGCAATTGGGCCACAGATCTTGAAGGGGGGGCGCGGTTCGGTTACCAGTTACTCTGGGTACTGATCATGTCCAACCTGATGGCCATTCTTCTGCAAACACTGTCGGCGCGTATGGGGATTGCTGCAGGCCGGGATCTTGCGCAGGCGTGCCGTGAAAGTTATCCCAAACCGGTCGGCTATGCACTCTGGGTCCTTTGTGAAATTGCCATCGCTGCGTGCGACCTTGCCGAAGTTCTCGGTACGGCCATCGGACTGAACCTGCTATTCAACATCCCACTGTTGTATGGCGTGATTATTACCGGCTTTGATACGTTGCTCTTTCTCGTGATTCAGCAGTTTGGAATACGCAAGATGGAGGCATTTATCTTGATGCTGGTGACAAGTATTGGCGCTTGTTTTGCGGTTGAGCTTTTTCTTTCAAAGCCTGACATAGGCGAGATTGCAACAGGACTGGTACCCCAGCTCAACTCTGAAAGCCTGTACGTTGCCATCGGCATTCTTGGAGCGACGGTGATGCCCCACAACCTCTATCTTCACTCGGCGCTCGTGCAAACGCGCTCGGTCGAGCAAACCAGCGAAGGGAAAAAGCTTGCCTGCAAGTACAACCTGATTGATACCGCCGTTGCATTGAATGCCGCGTTATTCGTGAATGCGGCAATCCTGATCGTGGCCGCTTCGGTGTTTTTCAAGAATGGTATTGTCGTCACCGAGATTCAACAGGCACACGAGTTGCTGACCCCGTTGCTGGGTACGACACTTGCCAGTACCGCTTTCGCAATTGCGCTTCTTTTTGCCGGCCAGAGTTCAACGCTCACAGGTACGCTTGCAGGCCAGATTGTGATGGAAGGATTTATCCAATTCAAAATGCGGCCATGGCTGCGAAGGCTTATCACGCGGCTTATCGCAATTGTTCCCGCCGTCCTTGTGATTTCCCTGAAGGGTGATCAGGGTTCGTATGACCTGCTGATTCTCAGCCAGGTAATTCTCAGCATGCAGTTGCCGTTTGCCGTCGTCCCCCTTATTCAATACACCAGCGACAAAAGGACCATGGGGGAATTTGCAAACAAACCCTGGGTGCGTGCGCTTGCATGGGTTGTTGCAACGATTATCATCGGCTTGAACGGCAAACTTGTGCTGGATTTTATCGCGGACGTGATTGCTGAATCCAACGGCGCGGTGTGGCCATGGCTTACTATTGTCCCGGTTGCTCTAGGATGTGCGTTACTGTTGTTGTATGTGGCGCTGCCTTCTGCATGGCGGCGCAGGAAACATGTTACACGGGAACTCCCCACAACATTCACATTTGTTGATCAAAAATATTCGAGGATAGGTGTTGCACTGGATTACGGCGAGAAGGACGCCAAGGTGTTGTCCCACGCCATCTCTGCGGCGAAATCCAACAATGCCATAGTCTTTCTGTTTCATGTTGTGGAAGGAGTTGGAGGGCAAATACACGGCGGAGACGCATTTGACGATGAGGCCCGTGCTGATAGGGAACATCTTGCCACTATTGCGGCACAGGCACGGGAAGAAGGGATAGACGTGCAAGCGATTCTCGGGTACGGCCGCGTCCCGGAAGAACTCGTCAGGCTTACACAAGAAAATGGTATTGACCTGCTCATTATGGGCGCACATGGACACCGCGGTTTCAAGGATATTCTTTTCGGCGCATCCATCTCCAAGGTCCGGCATGCTCTCTCCATTCCCGTGCTGGTGGTGCATTGATGGCCACCATTCCGCAAATTGTTGCAGTCGTATTCTTCATGACATTTCTGACAGCAGCCGGTTCATTTGCACAGAGCGGCGATCCCGCACCGCTTTTTGAAGATGCAATTGAGGATAACTCCTATTTTATTGAAGAGGCGTACAATCAGGAGCAGGGCATTGTGCAGCATATCTTCACTGCCGCATGCTCATTTTCTCCTTCGAAGGATGTTTTTGGAACGTTCACGCAGGAATGGCCGTTGTGGAGCCAGGCCCACCAACTCAGCTACACAATTCCTTATGTATCTCTCAATGCCGGCACCATTTCCGGCCCTGGAGATCTTCTTCTCAATTATCGCTACCAGCTTACCGGCCACGAGGAGTATGTAACAATAGCGCCTCGTATTTCTGTTATTCTGCCTGTTGGTGATGAGAGCGCCGGTCTTGGAATGGGCGCATGGGGCGTCCAGACAAATCTTCCCATCAGCAAGCGAATCTCAGACTTGTGTGTTGTGCACATCAATGCCGGGGTGACATTTTTTCCCAAAGCTCGATGGCAGAATCCATTGGGTGGAGGGGAGAACCGCAGCCTCACGTCATATAATGCAGGCGCAAGTGCAATCCTGTTGCTCGCGCCATCATTCAATATTATGCTCGAAACAGTAGTGAATGTTGCAGGAGAATTCGGCCCGACGGGCAATGTGGAACATACTACGGAGACGATTGTCAGTCCGGGCATCCGGCATGCTATTGATATCGGTTCGTTGCAGATCGTTCCCGGCCTGGCTGTTCCTCTGACGACTGCGGATGGTATTACCAACGCGGGCGTGTTTCTGTATCTCTCTCTTGAACACCCGTTCTAATCACACCGGAGTGTTTCCAACCATTCTCCCGGTTTGCCCTGATGAGCCACCCCGCTTTTCGTTGACATTCGGAACGGTCTTCTCTATATTGGTGCAAATTTCCCGCGTGTATATTGTCCCGATGTGAGGCTGCATGGCGTTGAGCAAAAAAGCAAAAATCTGGCTGGTCGTTCTTAGTATTCCATTGGTCATTATTGCCGGAGCGGCGATTTTCCTCAAAGTGTATTTCACCAATGAACGGTTGAAGGGCATGGCTATCCCGGTGCTGGAGGATGCCACGCAGAGGAGAGTCAGCATTTCTGATATCAGCCTGTCATTGTTTCCGACGCTCGGATTGGAGATCGACAGCCTGAACATAGATAACAACAACAGCCCCGGTTTTACCGACCGTCCCCTTGTCTTGCTTGACCACCTTGTGCTTGACCTGCGTATTGCGGCACTGCTCAAAAACACCGTTGAAGTGAACACCATAGTCATTGAGCGCCCGCAGATTTTTATTGAAATGAACGAAGCGGGCGTTTCCAATTATGCGACGGAAGAGGTGGCGGACGAAAGAAATATCAAGGTGAAGACAAAAAACGCAAACGGTGCCGGATTCCTCCTCTCGAATTTTCAGATCATCAACGGCACTATCACCTACGTCAACCACAAGAAACACTCACAGACAATTATCGACGGCCTGAACACGACCGTCCGCATGGAACTCATACCCGCTGCTGAACAGATGCACGTTGAATCCAATACCACTGTTGAGAAATTCAGCTGGGGATCGGATACGACACTGCTTCTCTCCGACCTCAAGGTATTCCTTGAGCAGAAGATGGTATATGATGTGAAGAACGACCTTCTTTCGCTTCAGGATGGACGCGGCAAACTCGAAGGCTTGCCGTTCACGGTGAACGGATCAGTTTCCGATATCACCAAGATGTTTATGATGAATATTGTTGTCGAGTCAAAGGACGCAAATATTGCCGATCTGTTTTCGCTGGTTCCAAAAGAGTATGTCAAAAGCGCGTCCGGGCTCAAGGGAACCGGGACCGCGCAGGTGAACCTCAACATCGGCGGTACGGTAAACGATTCGACAGAGGCGGATGTCACAGGACGTATTTCCGCAAGTAACGCGAGGATTCAGTATGAGGGTTTGCCGAAACCCATTACGGACATAACCATTGATGCAGACTTTGCGCGAACAAAAGACAAGCAGGAATTCAATATCACAACATTCTCAGCCCTTTTAGGCGGCAGCTCCATTCAGTCGCAGCTCTCGGTAAAGAATTTTGATGCTCCCGCCCTTATGCTTGCTGTCTCGGCATTGCTTAATCTGGCGGAAGTCAAAGAGTATTATCCGTTGGAGACGGGAACGAGTCTCTCAGGGCAAGTTCGTGCGGAGGTGAACATTGCCGGCAAGCTCGACACGCCGGAAGCCATGAAGGCATCGGGGGCCATGGAATTTAAAGGGGTTACGATTGTTGCTGCAGGAGCGAAAAGCGCGATCCGCAACCTCAATGGGGCGTTGACAATCACCAATCAGGCGATCGAAACAGGAAAGCTCTCCATGAACCTGGGAAAGTCGGATCTTTCCCTTGCCTTCCGCCTGAAAAATTATCTTTCGCTGGGGACGGGAAGCTCAAAAGCGCCAAAGCCAACCGCCAGCCTTACACTGACTTCAAACCACATCTATACCTCTGATATTATGGCCGATGAAGGTGCCCAGCCAGCAAGTAATACAGCGGACAAAAAAAACACGCCCACTGCGCCGAGAAGCGGCTTACCTCTTCCGAATGTTGACATGGATGTGCAGGCAACAATCGGCACACTGACGATGCAAAAATTTGAACTGACAAATGTGCGCTCGACGATGAAGGTCGCAAACAATGTTCTCGACCTGAAGAACTTCTCTTGCAACGCTTTTGGCGGATCGGTGAACACGAAAGGCACGCTGAATGTCCAACATCCCAGCCAGCCGTTGTTTGATCTTGCCCTCGACTTGAACAGCCTTGATGGTAATATGTTGCTCTCGGAGTTTACACCATTCGGGCAGCGCATTTTCGGCAAGCTTACGATGAATACCACCATGAAGGGGACGTTGGATGACACGCTCGGCCTTATCTCAAAAGCCCTGAGTGGAAACGGACGCGTGCAGTTGGAGGGGGGCAAACTTGCGGGGGTGAAAGTGAACCAACAGATCGCGAGTTTGGTAAAACTTCCCGATCTTGAAGTTATTAATTTCAAGGATTGGGCAAACACCTTTTCGATTACAGACGG
This sequence comes from uncultured Chitinophagales bacterium, assembly GCA_964633855.1. Classification (GTDB taxonomy): domain Bacteria; phylum Bacteroidota; class Ignavibacteria; order UBA10030; family UBA6906; genus CAZWIN01. The sequence goes on along the minus strand of CAZWIN010000010.1, from coordinate 6,233 downwards.
GAAACTTCTGGTCAAAGACCTGAAGATCAAAGCGCTTGGCGCCGACTATGTCATCAATGGCACACACGGGCTGGATGGTTCACTCGGTTACTCACTTTCGATGCTTCTTTCCGATGAGATGTCGGCGAAGGTGACAATTCCCGGATTTGCCGGAGAGGCGGCCCGGTTCTTTAATGTGGAAACCAACGGCAGGTTGAAGCTGGACTTCGCAGTAGGCGGGACAATGGAGAATCCGAACGTGGTGCTGGATACAAAGCCCGCACAAAAGAGGATGGAAGATTTCGCGAAGCAAAAGCTCAACAATGAGTCAAAAAAACTTGAGGACCAGCTCAAAAAGAAAAGCGAAGACCTGTTCAAGGATCTTTTCAAGAAAAAGTGATGGCAGTCCGGCAGCCCCGCTCCAGCTCAACCCGCGGCAGTAGTCACCTCCGCCCGAGAAAGTCACTCGGGCAGAATTTTCTTCGTGACGAGAACATTTGCAGAAACATTATCGCCGGTATCTCACCGCAAGCCGGCGATGTTGTAGTTGAAATAGGCCCGGGTGAGGGCGCGTTGACCAAGTATCTTGTTGAGAGTGTACACACTCTTGTTGCCGTGGATGTTGATAGGCGGGTTGTTGACTTGGTGCTGGAGCGCTTTCCACGGACAGTGGTGCTGCACAAGGATTTTCTTGAGGTCTCGATTGAAGAACTTTCACGGTTATACCATGTGCCGCTGCGTATTGTGGGAAATATCCCCTATAACATTACCAGCCCGATACTGTTCCATGTGCTGGACAACCGGGAATACATCTCCGATCTTACTATCATGATTCAAAAGGAAGTAGCAAAGCGTATGGTCGCGGGACCCGGAACGAAGGAATACGGAATACTCTCGGTATTTTGCCAGATATTTGCCGATGCCGAGTTATTGTTTGATGTCTCTCCCAATGCCTTTTACCCGAAGCCGGCCGTCACTTCGTCCGTTGTGCAATTACGGATGTTACCACGTCCCCGATTTCTGCTTGATGATGAGCAATTCTTCCGGAGTATGGTGCGGTCCGTTTTTGGCAAGCGACGGAAAACATTGCGCAATTCGTTATCCTATTTTGTGGAGGAGCCGGACATGCTATCCGCTTCTGATATGGATCTTACAAAACGCCCGGAGGACCTGACAATTGAGGAGCTTGCCGGAATGAGCAACCGGCTTTTTGCGAAACGCGTGCATGCCAGGGAGAGAGAATAGGACTGTGGGTTCTTCGACCGGTGTTTTCCGCAAGCTTGTTTCCAATCTTCACTCGTCGGATGTTCTCGTCATAGCCTTTGCTACGCTCTTATCGGTTATCAATATTCTGTTCTCTTCGTCAATTCCTCACTGGCGGGAACTCGTGCTGATCAATTGCTCGGTGTGTTGCGGCGTGTTGTTGTTGGGGTATGCGCGTGCAGCAACACTCTCCAAAATAGTGCGAGTGATTCATGATTGGTACCTCCCCCCCATGGTCTTTTTCTCTTTCAAAGAGCTTTACTACATGATCAAGCCGATACACTCGGGGAGGGATTACGACGATGTGCTCATGGCAATAGATCGTTGGGTCTTCGGAGTCAACCCCACCGAGTGGTTAATGCAGTTTGCGCATCCGTGGCTGACGGAAATCCTGCAGGTCGCTTACACCTCGTTCTATTTTCTATTCCTCATTCTCGGGTACGAACTCTACCGGCGGCATAACCTGGATGTCTTTCATTACTTTATGTTTACCTGTGTGTATGGCTTTTTCCTCTCCTATCTTGGCTACTTTTTCCTTCCGGCAGTCGGCCCGCGGTTTACGTTGCATGACTTTGCCGCACTCAACCATGACCTTCCCGGGGTGTGGCTCACTCCATATCTGCGATGGTTTGTCAATGCCGGCGGCTCGGTTCCAATGGATGTACCCAACGAAATTGCGCTTGCCGGTACCCAACGAGACGTTTTTCCCAGCGGCCATACCATGATGACCCTGGTGCTGATGTATCTGAGCAGTTTCTGCAAAGCCAGAACGCGATATTTCATGTATGGTATCGGGACACTCCTGATCATAGCAACAGTGTACCAGCGATACCATTATGTTGTTGATCTTGTGGCCGGGAGCCTTTTTGCGGCGGCATGTGTTTTCAGCTCGCGATTCCTCTATTCCCTTATCAAACGCAAACTCCAGACCCTCGAAAGCCGCCTGCCCGCATCCGTTGAATAACGCGCCTTGACTATAAGAGGGTTGTGCACTATATTCCAACAGTTGAATAACTGCTCAATCGTTATTGAGGAACACATAATGCCATATGTCAACAGGGAAAACGTCTCGGCGGCACGAAAAGCGATTCATGATCCGGAAACGCTCGAGGGGCTCGGCGAGACATTCAAGGTCCTGGGCGATGTTACGCGACTCAAAATTTGCCTTGCGCTTGCGCGACAGGAGCTGTGTGTGAGCGACATTGCCGCAATGCTCGGCCTTACCGACTCCGCCGTCTCGCATCAGCTTCGCCTGATGAAGACCATGCGGCTTGTCCGTTACCGCAAGGAAGGGAAGATGGTGTATTACATGCTCGACGATGAGCATATTGAAGAATTGATCCGGCTGGGTGTCAGGCACGTTTCAGAACAATGATACACCCTTCAATACAGATGACTCCTTATGTTGTTTCGGGCATATGTTGCTCGACGGAAGAAACCATTCTCCGTAAAAAAATGGATGCGCTTGCTGGGCCCGGTGGATATCTTTTTAATTCTCTCACCGGTGTATTGGCGGTCAATTCCACGGTTGAAGGCGGATTGGTCATAAAAGAAGTAGCAGATGCAGGTTTTGGAATCAGGCGTAGACGCGAATCCGCGGCTCATCAGACCTTTTGGGATCGTCATGGTATTGCCCTTCTCGCTGGTGTTGGATCCATACTCTGTCTCACCGGTATGCTTCTGGAATATCGTGGCGGTGTATCTGTGGTGGGGCGTGTTCTCCTGCTTGCTGGCATGGGCCTTAGTGGCTGGAAGATTGTTCAGAAGGCGTTTGCAGCCGTTCGTTCGGGATCACTCGAGATGAACACACTGGTAACTCTCGCTGCAGTCGGCGCGTTGTTCATAGACAGATGGGCCGAGGCAGCCGCTGTTCTTGTTCTGTTCTCACTTTCATTGCTTATTGAATCTTACAGTGCAAGGCGTACCCGACACGCAATACAGTCGCTCATGTCCAACGCGCCATCGGAAGCGCATGTCGTCCGTAACGGCGTTGAACAAGTAACTGCTGCGGCAATGATAGCACCGGGGGAGAATATCATCATCCGGCCCGGGGAGCGCATTCCGCTTGATGGTGTTGTTGAATCAGGTGAGTCGTTGGTAAATCAATCTGCCATAACCGGCGAATCCGGGCATGTTGAAAAGACCCGCAATGACGTTGTCTATGCCGGATCTCTGAATGAGCATGGAACTCTCACGGTGAAGGTTACCAAACGATTTGAAGAAACGACCCTTGCGCGTATCGTTGAGTTGGTGGAGAATGCTCAGAGCCAGCGCGCGCAGGTACAGCAGACTGTTGATAAGTTCGCAAGCATATACACCCCGGCTGTTGTCTGCGTTTCAGTTCTGGTTGCTGGTATTCCGCCGCTTATGTTTCATCAGCCGTTCATGGAATGGGTGTACCGCGCCCTGGTTCTTCTGGTCATTGCCTGTCCGTGTGCTCTGGTGATATCAACGCCAGTTGCATTGGTGAGTGCAATTACAGTCGCAGCACGCCATGGTATTCTTGTCAAAGGTGGCAGAAACATCGAGACCCTGAGCAGGGTAACAACTATGGCTTTTGATAAAACCGGAACTCTTACGGAGGGAAAGCCAGCCGTTACAGATATTGTGATGTTGGATTCCCTGTCACGCGAAAAGATTCTCGGAATCGTTGCTGCTCTTGAAAAGTGTTCTGAACATCATCTGGCTGCCGGTGTACTTGCCGAGGCAGAACGCGCATCTGTTGAGCAGGCAACAGTTGATGGATTTGCTGCCATACCGGGAAAGGGCGTCAGGGGAAGGGTTGGTGATACATTGTACTATTTTGGCAACCGCCGTCTTTCTGAAGAGCGGGGGTATTGTTCAGCGGAGGTGGAGCAACATCTTCTTCGGCTTGGATCGGAAGGGAAAACCGTGATGATACTCGGGAAAGAGCAGGAGGCGCTTGCAGTCATTGCTGTCAATGATGGAATACGGACACAGAGCCTTACGGTAGTTGACGATTTGCGGTCGAGCGGCATCCACAATATTGTTATGATTACCGGAGACGATGAAAAGACGGCACGACGTATAGCAGTGGAAGCAGGCATAGATCAAGTCCATGCCGGGCTATTACCGGGCGACAAGGTGGCCGTCATTGAGCAGCTTAAGCAATTCAACGGTACAGTTGCCATGGTAGGCGATGGCATTAATGATGCGCCAGCGCTTGCAGCCTCCTCGGTGGGAATCGCCATGGGGGTTGCAGGAACAGACGTGGTACTGGAAGCGGCCGATGTTACATTGATGTCGGATAATCTTGCAAAACTTCCGTTTCTGTTCAAGCTCAGCAGGAAAGCGATCTTCATTGTAAAGCAGAACATTGCCCTTGCCTTGGGGCTCAAACTTGTTTTTCTTATCTTTACACTCGCGGGGATATCCACGCTGTGGATGGCTGTACTCGCGGATGATGGGGCGGCGTTACTTGTCATCTTCAACGGATTGAGACTCCTCTCATTCAAAAACTGATGCGCTCCTCCAGATCACATATTGCGGAAGTTGTATCAGCTCTTCAGGACAAGGCCGAGCGGGAAAGGTATGTGAACGCTGTGAGGATTCTGAAGGAACACTTGATCCACAAACGGGAGATACCAAACGGAAGGGATTTTCTGTTTGCTGCCGGGGATGGGTCTTTGCATGATGCTCTGAAAGACCTGAGGGGTTTGGAACAGCAAGCCAGCCGCTTTCTGCAGTTCGATTATGCTGAAATAGAAGGATATTTCCTGCTCCGTATCATCGGAAGGGCTGATCACCAGTCCATTATAGACTCATATTTTGAACAGGCATAGACCCGCGAAAGCGTTGACATTCTGATGCCGAATCCTTATCTTATTGTCCCCGAAAATCAGATATTCCAAGTGACCCCCTAGATAAGGAAATACCGATGTACGCAATAGTCGAAATTGCAGGAAAACAGTATAAAGTTGCCCAAAACGATAAGATTGATGTACCTTCTCTATCAAAAAAGGCAGGAGATAAAGTCAAGTTTGATAAGGTACTCCTCGTAGGATCAGACAAGGGCACCAAGGTCGGCAATCCAGTATTATCCGGGGCAAGTGTACAAGCGACGGTGTTGGGTGACAAAAAGACCGACAAGGTTATTGTTTTCAAGAAGAAGAAGAGAAAGGGCTATCGCGTTACGCGTGGCCATCGCCAGGGATATACCCAGGTTGAAATTACAGCGATAGCATAAGCAGGGATCAGCACATGGCACATAAAAAAGGTGTAGGCAGTTCGCGCAATGGTCGCGACAGTAACGCGCAGCGTCTTGGCGTAAAGCGTTTTGGCGGAGAAATGGTTCCGGCGGGAAGTATTATTGTTCGCCAACGCGGTACCCGTTTTCAGCCGGGAGTGAATGTGGGAATCGGCGGTGACGACACGTTGTTTGCGAAAGTAGACGGTGTTGTCAACTTCAAGAAGTACAGCAAAGCTCGAAAAGTCGTCAGCATACTCACACCCAAAGCATAATGCTGTTCTCCCGGGGATTTCCCGCCGGGATGCGGAACGTGTTTCCGTTCATTGTTCATTACATGGCCTGCTCTTGACACATAATGGTGTGGGGACAGGCCGTTGTATTTTAGGGCTTCACATATTCAGTGGCCTCTTCGATTGTTGAGTCGTTCAGCTGTTTGATTATCATTTCAATTATTTTCACTGGAGAATACAATGAAAATTACAGTTATCGGTGCAGGAAACGTCGGTGCAACCACCGCCCAACGCATAGTTGACAAGCAACTTGCAAATGAAGTCGTACTCGTGGATATCATTGAAGGCGTTCCGCAAGGGAAAGCGCTGGATATGTATGAAGCAACGCCTGTGGAAAAGACAGATGTGAAAGTTGTTGGCACGAACGGTTATGATGAGACCGCGAATTCCGATATTGTGGTGATTACTGCGGGAATTGCACGCAAGCCCGGCATGAGCCGCGATGACCTGATGAACACCAACAGCGCAATAGTCAAGGCGTGTACTGAAGC
>CAZWIN010000009.1:0-21234 GCA_964633855.1 uncultured Chitinophagales bacterium | reverse complement strand
GACCCTGAACAAAAGCCATGCCTGGCGAGCACGGCGCCGCCAATACTCTTTGCGTTTCTCCCGCGTCTTTCGCTTGATCTCTTGGAGCTCAGCCAACAGCTGGCTTTTGTTGTTAGTCTCATGGACGTGAGCCGGTGTGAAATTCATCAGCGCAGAGCCGGATAAGGATTATAACCGGACGGTAGTCACGTTCGTCGGTACTCCTGCTGCAGTTGTGGAAGCGGCATTTCAGGCGACCAAGACGGCCTCTGAAATGATAGACATGAGCGGGCATAAAGGCGAGCATCCGCGTATCGGCGCAACGGATGTTGTGCCGTTTGTACCCGTTTCAGGCGTTACGATGAAGGATTGTGTTGAGCTTGCACATCTGTATGGCAAGCGGGTGGGAGAGGAACTTGGAATACCCGTGTATCTCTACGAGGAAGCTGCGACGAAGCCGGAACGGAAGAACCTTGCCAATGTCCGGAAAGGTGAATATGAAGGCCTTCCTGCGAAGCTCGAAGATCCGGCATGGAAACCTGATTACGGGCCGGTACAATTCAACGCGAAAGCCGGGGCTACAGTTGCCGGCGCAAGGATGTTTTTGATCGCCTATAACGTTAACCTGAATACGAGTGACGAAAAGCTGGCGCAGGAAATCGCCCTCACTATCCGTGAAAGCGGACGCATCAAGAAAGACGGCAATGGAAATCCTGTATTGGATGAAACAGGAAAAAAGGTCGTTATTCCGGGTACGTTGAAAGCGGTGAAAGCGATGGGTGTTCCCTTGGTGGCACACAACATCGCTCAGGTGTCCATCAACCTCGTCAACTACCATGTCACTCCGCCGCATGTAGCATTTGAAGAAGTGAAAAAACATGCAGAGGCATTGGGTGCTGAAGCTACCGGAAGTGAAATTGTCGGCCTTACTCCCAAAGAAGCATTGTTGATGGCAGGGAAACACTATACCCCGGCTGTGACGAATGAGGAAGAGCTTATCAACACTGCCGTGAGCCGTCTGGGTTTGAGCCAGCTTGACCTATTCGTTCCATCACAAAAAATCATTGAATACCAATTGTAAAGGTGCATCATGCTTGTGAATAAGACTGTCAATGGGTTTCTGAATGAACTCGCTTCGCAATCTCCTGCCCCCGGTGGCGGAAGTGTCGCGGCCCTCTCGGGTGCCCTCGGCTCGGCGCTCACCACCATGGTGTGTCATTTGACTATTGGCAAGAAGAAGTACGCGGATGTGGAGGAGGAGATGAAAACGACCCTCGCCAGGGCGGAATCATTGCGGGCACAGTTCACGTCCTTAATTGATAAGGACACGGAAGCATTCAACAAAGTGATGGAAGCATTCAGCCTTCCGAAAGAGACCGATGGCCAGAAGGCACTGCGGGCTGCAGCAATCACCGGTGCCACAAAGGAAGCGACGCTTGTGCCACTGGAAGTGATGAAACACTGCATTGATGCAATGGCTCTTGCCCAGGAGGTCGCGGCGAATGGAAATGTGAATTCCGTAAGCGATGCGGGCGTCAGCGCGTTGATGCTGCACGCCGCCTGTGAAGGTGCGGCGCTGAACGTCAAAATTAATCTCAACACTCTTGACGATCCGGACTTCGTCGGATGGAAATCCGAAGAGGTCTCATCGCTTCTCAAAACAAGCAAGATGATGCTCGAAGAAGCGATGGAGATCGTCTCAAGCAGGATGCAGCAGGAATAATCCTCCCGCAACTGCAGAACGCCGGAGCTGTTCAGGAAAAACAGCGGTTGCTGCCGGCACTCCTACACCGGGCGCGGTGCCGTGTGTGCATGTTCCAATGAATGAACCAGTGCTTCCCCGGCTTCGACGCCAATCCCCACTCCCAAACCTATCAACATGCCGTCAACGAAGTTTTGCCTGAAGACCATCGCCGGCATTGTCTCAACTCCGGTCAACAATGCGACAAGAAGGGTCAACACGACGAACATCGCTCCGTACACCAATGCCACTACGACAAACTTCCATTGATGGAGATAGGCAAGTTTACGCTCAAAGACAAATGCCAGCAGAATAATCGGCAGGTTGATGCCGAATGACCATATCGCCGCATTGAGCAAACTGATCCAGGTTGTTGAAATTGCAAATTGAATAGCGCTGACGATGACTGCGGTGGTAATGGTTTCCGACAAGCCGCGGACATGGTAAAAGGCAAAGATGAACCCGCCGCTCAAACCATAGGCAAGAAATGCAAAGGCGGCGCTCTTCGTGTTGAAGACTTCGCCGCCGTACGTCATAAGTCCGATAATTGTACTGCCCGCGATCCCCGCGAACGTAATGATGAGCAGTACCACGATGTTTCTGGTAGTTAATATCATGGCTGCCTCCTTCAGAGGTTATGGTATTTTCGCGTTCCTCTCTGGCGGCAAGCTACAGAATTGTGGTGAAATGGTCAAGAAACCGTTGAAAAATTCGTTACACCTCAAGTGCGGCGACGGCAGAGATGGCCGCGGTTTCGGTGCGCAGCCGCCGTTTGCCCAGTGTTACCGGCGTAAATCCGTGGTGCATCGCAGTGTTGATTTCTTCATCAGTGAACCCGCCTTCCGGGCCGATACAGAGCGCATACGCAGGAGACGGGCCGTTGTGTAAGAGTTGGCGTATTCCCGGTGCTTCGGTTTTTTCGTGAGGGATAATTTTTGTGGCAATACCTGAAGTGTTGGAAAAAAATGTTGTGAGTGGGGTGAAGTTATGAATAACAGGCAAAATGCATCTGCCCGATTGTTTCATTGCGGCGAGCGCAAGCTTCTGCCATCGATCTGTTTTTGAATGATTGGGAATTGTGCGATCCGTGTGCAGCGGAACAATAACGTTGACTCCCAGCTCCGTACACTTCTCCACAAGGAAATCAAAGTTGGATGAATTTTTTAATACGGCCACGCCAATGGTGATCTCCGCATCCGGCTCATGAAGCCGTTTGTGGCTCTTGTGGATTGCACACTCCGCTTCGTTTCTTGAGATGGCAGTGATGGCTGCTTCGTATGCGGTACCAATGCCATCCACAACCATAATGGTATCCTGCTCTTTGCGTCGCATAACATGAGTAAGGTGAACAAACTCGTCCCCGGTAATCCGAAGCCGGTCGGTGGAAATGAGATCAGGTGGAGTGTAGAAATATTCCATGGTTGTGTTTTGCAGTTACTGGCGCTCTTGGTTACAAAGATGCACGTAAGTCAAAAATAAACTGGCCCTTTCCATATTCATTGAATGCATACTCCGTGCGCAGCACCGTGCTGTAGGGAAGAAGAAAGTGAATGCCTCCGCCATAACCGGAAGCAAATGAACGGAAGCTGAGTTTTTCCCCGCGAAACCAGGTTGTACCTGCATCAGCAAAAACGGCAAGGCTGATACCTATCCGCCAGATGGAGAACTCAGGAGGGAGCGGTATGGCTGTAAAGTATATTGTTCTTGCTTTGAGAAGCGGCCAGCGGAGTTCCACCGAGGTTCCCAGCATGTTCTCCCCTTCAAACACGGTCTTAGAGTAACCGCGTATACGCTCGCCGTATCCAAAATATGTATGATTGTATGTAGGAATAAAGCCGCCGGAAACTGCTGTTCCGTGAATGCGGGAAGCTAAGGTGAAGTCACCCGGAAGAGCCGCATATCCGCGTACATCACCGCCGATCCGCGCAAAGTTGACTTCGGAAGTCCCAAAACCATACTTGTGCACATAGAGTGATATGAACCTGCCGGAGGCCGCGTATTCTCTCAGGTCACGGGAATCGTAGGTATAGCTCAATGTGCCGGAGATGAATGCATCCGTGCCATCCGATGAAACCGTCCGTCCGGCACGATACTGGTCAACCTGCACAATTTGGTATCCAAGTCTGAGTCCTGCGCTTTCGTAGAGAGAGAACCGCTTTCCCAATGTTATGTCGGCATCGAAATGTTTCTCGTCAAAGTCGCCGGATACAGCAGAAGCAACCTCGCTTTTGTTTCTTACCTTGGAATATGACAGGCTTCCGCTCATAAAGAGATTGTTTTGTCTGTCGATCTGCGGGTGGGAAAAGAACAAGCTCAGGGAAGGGTTATAACCAAAAACAATCGAGGCGAAGAGCTTCTGGTTGCGGCCCGTGAAATTATTGTGAAGGATGCCTGCACCGTAGAAAGGCCTCTTTGGGTCACCATCCCGAAAGCCAAACAGCGGAACAGGAATCAAATACCAGCGTTCGCTGACATCAACAAACAAAATGCGGGAGCCGCCAACGGAATCATACGCCATATCCACACGGTTGAACAGTCCAAGACTGTAGATACGGCTGCGGTCATATTCAATTGCTTCCAGCGTTGCCGTGCTTCCGGGCCTGATGGTCATTTCATCCAGGATGACATACTCTTTTGTCTTGGTGTTTCCTGAAACAAAAATAGTGTCAACAATACCGAAGGAGACGGTACGGAGAGAGTCGGATGTTTGGGCGCTCAAAGAGCAGAGGGGGAGAAACAGAACGAGTGCTATACGGAAAAGCAAGAAGCACTCCTTTGATTGAAAGATGGACCATCCTGCGTTTTGTATTGTAATGGAACTCACTCCAGAACAAGCCGGCGATGTTCCACCATTATGCACTTGTCCATAACGACATCAATACCGGCTTGAGATGCTCTTTCCGCTGCTTCCTTGTGGATGACGCCAAGCTGCATCCACACCACCCGCGGTTTTACCGCAATCGCTTGATCAACGGCCTCCGCCACACGCGAAACGCGCCTGAAGACATTGACAATATCCACAGGAGTGTCAATATCGGCGAGCGTTGCCATTGCCTTTATGCCGAAAACAGAATCAATGTTGGGGTTTACCGGAATAACGGTAAATCCCTGACGAAGCAAATAGAACCCGACGCGATAACTGTCGCGTTCCGGACGATTGGATAAGCCCACAATGGCAATCGTTTTTGCGGAGCGCAGCACATTTGTAAGAGCGGTATCATCTCCCAACATGGGCATCAGAGTTGGGCCGTTGTTTCCATGTATGATTCAATGGGAGGGCAGACGCACATGATATTCCGGTCGCCATACGAGTTATTGATTCTTGCGACACTGGGCCAGAATTTGTGTTGCTTGACAAATGGCAGCGGATAGACTGCTTTGTAGCGGGTGTAAGGACGATTCCATAATTCGCTCAAAGCTTCTTGCGCCGTGTGAGGGGCATTCTTGAGGACGTTGTTTGCGCGGTCAGCTTTGCCGTCAACAATTTCCTGTATTTCACTGCGGATGGCAATCATTGTCTCAACAAAACGATCAAGTTCCGGTTTTGATTCGCTCTCTGTCGGTTCAATCATCAATGTCCCTGCCACAGGAAACGAGACGGTCGGTGCATGAAAGCCGTAATCCATAAGGCGTTTTGCAACATCTTCCGCCTCAATGTTTGCACTTTGTTTGAAGGGCCTGAGATCGAGAATAAACTCGTGTGCACATCTGCCTTTGCTGCCGACGTAAAGGATTGGAAAATGTTTTTCGAGGCGGGCCTTGAGATAATTTGCGTTCAGAATTGCAACCTTTGTCGCCTCGCAGACTCCTTGTGCACCCAGCATTGTGATATACGCATAGGAAATCAGAAGAATACTGGCGCTTCCCCATGGTGCCGCGGCAACAGCATGAATTGCGTTGTCGCCGCCTGTGCTCACCAAAGGATGGCCCGGCAGATACGGAGCCAGATGCTTTGCAACGCAGATGGGGCCCATGCCGGGGCCACCCCCACCGTGCGGGATGCTGAAAGTTTTGTGCAGATTGATGTGACAAACATCGGCGCCGATCATTGCCGGACTGGTCAAACCGACCTGCGCGTTGAGGTTTGCCCCGTCCATATACACCTGTCCGCCGTTACGATGGATAATGTCACAGATATCACGGATGGATTCCTCAAAAATTCCGTGTGTCGAAGGATAGGTTACCATCAAAGCTGCAAGGTGGTCTTTGTGGGCCTCCGCTTGAAGGCGAAGATCATTGACATCAATGTTGCCGTTCTCATCGGACGTGACGACAACGACTGTGTAACCCGCCATCACTGCGCTTGCCGGGTTCGTTCCGTGCGCGGACGAAGGAATCAGCGCGATATTCCTGTGTCCCTGCCCGCGACCATGGTGATATGCCCTGATAACAAGGAGTCCTGCATATTCTCCCTGCGCGCCGGAGTTGGGTTGAAGTGAACAGGCATCGAAACCGGTGATTGTACACAACTGCCCTTCAAGTTCTTTGAAGATGCGCCGGTATCCGGAAGTTTGATCTTCAGGTGCAAAAGGATGCATCCTTGAAAATTCCCTCCACGTTACCGGGAACAATTCCGTGGTTGCATTCAGCTTCATTGTACACGACCCCAGCGGGATCATGGAATGCGTCAATGACAAGTCCTTATTCTCGAGACTTTTGATGTATCTCAGCATTTCTGTTTCGGAGTGATGCAGGTGAAAAACGGGGTGAGTCAGAAATTCACTCTTTCTTCTCAGTGCTTCTGGAATGCTGCCGCTGATGGAAACAGAGCCGTTCTTTGTGTATGGCATGCCGACAGCATCGGCGAAAATCCCGGCAATGGCATTGATATTTTCCGGTGAGGTTGTTTCATCGACAGAAATCATAATACTCTCACCGGCGCAATACCTGAAATTCATTGAACGAGCTTCCGCCAGTTTTCGTATCTGCGCGCTCTTTCCGGGAACCCTCACTCTCAAAGTATCAAAGTACGCTCCGTTGAGTTGTTCAATACCGAGTGATTTCAGTTCCTGCGCGAGCAGACATGCCAGCTCGTGGACTCTTTTCGCGATGCGCCTGATTCCATCCGGCCCATGGTACACCGCGTACATGCCTGCCATGATGGCGAGCAGAGCTTGAGCCGTACAGATGTTTGAGGTCGCCTTCTCGCGCCGGATATGCTGTTCACGGGTTTGGAGCGTCATTCTGTAGGCCGAGTTTCCTTGCGCATCAACGGATACCCCAACGATGCGGCCGGGCATCTGGCGGATAAAATCGTTTCGTGTTGCAAAAAACGCAGCATGCGGTCCGCCATATCCCATCGGAACGCCGAACCGTTGAGCTGACCCGACAACGATATCAGCATCAAATTCACCCGGGGGCACCAAAAGGGCAAGGCTGAGCAGGTCTGTCGCCACGACAACTATCGCGCCCGTGTTGTGAGCCTGCCGGATGAACTCATTGTATTGTGCAACGGTTCCGTCTTGTGCCGGGTATTGGAGTATCGCGCCGAAAAAGCTGTTGTTAAAGGTAATGTCAAGATGATTGCCGACAACCACATCGATTCCAAGCGGCAGGGCACGTGTTGTAAGAACATCGATGGTTTGCGGAAAGCATTGCTCCGAGACAAAGAAAGCATTGGCGGATTCCTTGCCTGCATTTTTTGTGGCGATGCTGTGTGCCATGATCATGGCCTCGGCGGCCGCCGTACCTTCATCCAGCAGCGATGCGTTTGCGACATCCATTTTTGTGAGGTCACAAACCATGGTTTGGAAATTCAACAAGGCTTCAAGGCGACCCTGGGCAACCTCTGCCTGGTAAGGTGTATATTGTGTGTACCAGCCGGGATTCTCAAGGATATTCCGCTGGATCACAGGCGGCGTAATGCAATCATAATACCCCAGGCCGATGTATGATGAGAACACCTTGTTCTGCGAGGCAAGTTCACGGAGCGAATTCAGAAAGGAGAACTCGCTCATCGGCTCATTAAGGGGTGGCAGAGAGCCGGAGCGGATGGATTCCGGTATTGTTTCAGCGATAAGCTGGTTAAGCGAACTGACCCCGAGTGTGTTCAGCATACTTGACTGATCGGAAAGCCCCGGCCCGATATGCCGCGATTGAAACTGATCTTCAGGTGTTACAACTGTTGATGTCTTTTCCAAGGCCTCAAATTCCTATTTCTGTAATTGTTCGAGATTTTCCAACGCCCTGCTTGCAGCAGCCTGTTCGGCTTCTTTCTTGTTCTTTCCGGTGCCTGACCCCTTGTTCTCATTGTTCAACATCACCTCGACGGTAAAGGTTCTGTCGTGATCCGGGCCCTCTTCGCGGGTGATAGTGTAACGGGGAACGCCCAACCCTTTTGCCTGAGCATATTCGAGGAGTATACTTTTGTAATTTTGGTCCTCGGTAATGACTGACCCTGTTTTTAATGCTGCGAGAATCTGGCGTTCGACAAAACGGCGTGCAGCATCGTAGCCCCCATCGAGATAAATCGCAGCAATGACGGCTTCGTACGTATCAGCAATGATTGTATCACAACCCTTTCCGATGGATTGAGCGGCGCTGGAGCTCATCAGGATGAAGTCCGAGAGTTTGATATCCTTGGCGTATGCCGCAAGAGCCTTCCGGTTGACCAGTCGTGAGCGCACTTTCGTCAATTCGCCTTCCTGCGCATCAGGATAATTGTGGTACAGGTATTCCGCAACGATGAGATTGAGAATGGAATCACCAAGAAACTCAAGCCGTTCGTTTGAACGGACAGGATGATTCACACGTGTAAGGAATGACCGGTGCAGGAGGGATTGAACAAACACGTCCTGATGGCGGACGGAATAACCAATGATGCGTTGAAACTTCTTGATATTCTTGCGGAGGAGTTCTTTCTGTGCAGTTTCCTGATCTTCGGTTCGTTGTTCCCGGGGTTGACCCGCAAACTTGCCGAGAAGATCCTTCACCCAACCCATAGAATACTCACGCCGTGTATTTCTTCACAATCAGTGTTGCGTTCTTTCCTCCGAACCCGAAGGTATTGCTGAGGGCATACCGTACCGTACGCTTCGCCGCGGTATTCGGCGTATAATTCAGGTCGCACTCCGGGTCAGGAAACTCCTGGTTGATCGTCGGGGGAATGGTATCGGTGAGGCATGCCATGATGGCGGCAATTGCCTCAATTGCACCTGCCGCTCCAAGCAAATGGCCGGTCATGGATTTGGTGGAACTGATGTTCAGCCTTTTTGCGTGCTCGCCAAATGTTGTTTTGATGGCTGTATTTTCCGCGATATCGCCCAGTGGCGTCGATGTGCCATGGACATTGATATAATCAACGGCCTCGGGCGCAATGTTTGCATCCTTCAGTGCCCTCTTCATTGCCCGTACTGCGCCTTCGCCGCCGTCCGCAGGTGCGGTCAGGTGGAAAGCATCCGCGGTGTAACCAATACCGGCGATTTCAGCATAGATTTTCGCGCCGCGCTTTTTTGCGTGCTCCAGCTCTTCCAGAATCAATGTAGCGCCGCCTTCACCCATTACGAAACCATCGCGTTTCGCATCGAACGGCCTGCTTGCTTTTTCCGGCTCGTCATTGCGCGCGGAAAGCGCCTTCATCGAATCAAATCCCCCGAATCCCATCGGGGTGATCGGTGCTTCGGAGCCGCCGCACACCATGATATCTGCATCACCGTATTGGATAATCCGGTAGGAGTCACCAATGGCATGGTTGGAGGTTGCACAGGCTGAAACCGTTGCGTACAACGGGCCCTTGAGGCCATGCCGCATGGAAATCTGGCTTGCAGCTATATCGGGAATAAGCATGGGAATGAAAAACGGACTGATGCGCCTTGGCCCGCCCTCCTTGTAGTTGGAGAACTGCGTGTCGTAGGTGATCATTCCACCAATACCGGAGCCATAGACACAGCCGATCCGGTCGGGGTCCATATCTTTGATCGCCAGTCCGGAATCTTTGATCGCCTCGTCGGATGAAACGACTGCAAATTGGGAGAAAGGATCCATTCGTTGCGCCGCTTTGCGATCGATAAAATCCGTCGCCTTGAACCCTTTCACCTCGCAAGCGAAATGCGTGCCGAACAGGGAGGTATCGAAGTACGTTACAGTTGCCGCGCCGCTCTTGCCGGCAAGAAGGTTCTTCCAAAACTCTTCCGCGTTCAGCCCAAGAGGGGTCACTGCGCCGATCCCTGTAACAACTACCCTGCGCTTTTCATTCATATCTGCTCACTTGATATTGTTGTATGCCGCCGTAGGGTGCGCAGACGATTTAGCCTTGTTTTGAGGTGATGTATTTAATGGCATCCCCAACCGTGGTAATTTTCTCTGCATCCTCATCGGGGATGGTAAGGTTGAATGCCTTTTCGAATTCCATGACGAGTTCAACGGTATCCAGCGAATCAGCGCCAAGGTCATTGGTAAACGATGCTTCCGGTGTAATCTGGCCGTCATCAACGCCCAGTTTGTTGACGATGATTTCCTTTACTTTTGCTCCAACATCCATGAGAACCTCCTATGATAGTGACGAATCAGCAGTTGAATTTATGATTTTTACATGGTCATTCCACCATCAACGCACAGCACCTGGCCCGTGATGTAATCGGCATCGTTCGATGCGAGAAACCGCACTGCACGGGCAATTTCTTCGGGTTGTGCTGTACGCTTCAGAGGAATATGATCCGTAAGGGCTTTTCGTTGTTCTTCCCCAAGCTTTGATGTCATGTCGGTTTCGACGTAGCCGGGGGCAACAGCGTTTACTTGAATATTGCGAGAACCGAGCTCTTTTGCAACCGATTTCGTGAACCCAATAATGCCTGCCTTGGAAGCTGCATAGTTTGCCTGTCCCGCATTTCCCGTCAGCCCTACAACGGAAGTAATGTTGATGATCTTTCCAGACCGCTGTCCCATCATTGGGCGGCAAGCGGCTTTGGTAAAATTATAAACGCTCTTGAGATTGTTGGCTATTACCGCGTCCCAATCCGCCTCACTCATGCGCATCAGGAGGCCGTCTCTGGTAATACCCGCGTTATTGACGAGGATGTCAAGGCGTCCATGAGTTTTTACAACATCCTCTACAACTTTGGTTGATTCCGTGGCGGAGGTAGCGTCTGATTGAACGGCAAAAGCTTTTCCGCCGTTCGCCGTAATGCCCGCCGCGAGCGATAGTGCGGCTTCTGAAGATGTTTTGTATGTGAAAACAGCACACGCGCCTGCTTCGGCGAGGGTCTCAACGATTGCTTTGCCGATACCCTTGCCGCCTCCTGTTACCAGGGCTACTTTTCCGGAGAGCATATTCATCATACCGTTTTTGACTCCATCGGTAAAGCGACGGGTGTTTTTGTGGCCGCATAATACTGACGCATACGCTCCATTCCGTCTTCTCCGACGAGATGCGTCAACTCTTCATGGCATGCCTCGAACATCGGAACATCAAATGATGTGTCTATCGTACAGCATGGTTGTTCTTTCTGTAGCATGTCGTCAAAGCCGATCACATTTTCCGAGACTTCAATAGGGTAGAGGATGCAAAATAACGGTTTGATCGCCCATTTGTGCATGCCGGCTTCAACAGAAGCCACCTGGATTGAACAACGTCCGAGCTTATCCAGAAAAACGCATTTATTGTTGTGTACCTCGGTGCCAACACAGCGCCCTGACGGGAAGTCCGTGTCAACGGATTCTTCCTTCTCAAACCAATACTGTTCGTCCGAAACCTGTGTTTCGTCAAGGTGCTTCTTAATCATCTCCTTGTGGGAAAGAATGACATCCCGCTCCTTGACATCAGCGTACACGCCGCCGGAGCAGCAGACAGAAGTGCAAACACAAGGCCCCCGGTCCGTCGGATATCCTTTTGTGAAAAGTTCGGGCGAAACAGTGAATTGTTTTATTTGCAGGGGTTTCTTTGTGTCAATCACAGCACTGCCTTTTCTGCTTGGATGTCTGCGAATTTATCAAATCCTGAAATATGAACTCCACCATCAATTCTTTTGACGAGCCCTTGCAACACCTTGCCGGGCCCGATTTCAACGAAGCTCGTTGCTCCATCTCTTACCATGTTTTTCACCGTTTCTTCCCAACGTACAGGGCTGGTGAGTTGCTGATAGAGAAGGTCGCGAATCGCAGCCGCGTTGGTTGCCGGTTCTGCAGTAACATTGGCATACACAGGTATTTTCGCGTCATACAACTGAATGCCGTCCAATTCCTTCTTTAGGCCATTCCTGGCGGAATCCATAAGAGGGGAATGAAACGCACCACTCACGACGAGCTCCTTGACAAGTTTAGCGCCGCGCTGTTTGGCGATTTCCATTCCTTTGCGCACACCTTCAATTGAACCGGATATAACAACTTGCCCCGGTGAATTGAAATTGGCCGGTTGAACGATGCCTGCTTGCGCTGCCTCGCGGCAAACCCCGGCTACGACTTCGGAGTCGAGCCCGACAACTGCGGCCATGGTTCCTTTCGATTCCTCTCCGGCACGCTGCATCAGTTCTCCACGGAGGCGGACAAGCCGCAAACCATCTTCAAATGAAATTGCCTGGGCATGAACCAGAGCCGAGTATTCCCCGAGTGAATGCCCGGCAACCATGTCCGCTTTCAAGTGTCCGAGTTTTCGGGCCGCAACAATGCTGTGCAGGAAAATCGCCGGTTGAGTATTGCGCGTCTGCCGCAATTCCTCTTCAGGCCCGTTGAAACAAATGTTGCTCAAAGGGAAACCGATAATACGATCGGCTTGACCGATCAGATTTTTTGATGCTTCATCAGATTCAAAGAAATCCCTGGCCATTCCCACATACTGTGATCCCTGTCCGGGAAAAACAAATGCTGCCGCGCTCACATTCGCACCTGTGAAGGACGTTCCATTCCCCATTTTACAAGCACTGCACCCCATGTGTACCCGGCGCCAAAACTCGCCAGGACAAGGGTTTGGCCTTTTTTGAGGTTTCCATTGTGCCACCACTCGGAGAGGCACAGCGGAATCGTTGCTGCTGTTGTGTTGCCGTAGCGGTTAATGTTTACCATTACCTTGGATTTGTCAAGTCCCATACGCTCAGCACACGCATCAATGATCCGGAGATTTGCCTGATGGGGAACAAGCCAGTCAACATCTTTGCCCGTCAGGTGATTGCGTTCCATAATCTCTGCCGAAACATTTGCCATACCGATGACCGCAACTTTGAATACGCTTTTTCCATCTTGATACAGGTAATGCATTCGTTTCTCGACGGTTTCCTTGCTGGCAGGGTGGAGGCTGCCACCCGCTTTCATGTTCAAATGGTCTTTGCCACTGCCATCGCAGTACAATTTGAAATCAATGATTCCCGTAGAAGCGTCCGCTGATGGTTCAAGCAGGACGGCTGCGGCTGCATCGCCGAACAGAACGCATGTATTGCGGTCGGTCATATCGGTAATCGAACTCATTTTGTCAGACCCGACGACAATCACTTTTTTGTATGCCCCGGTTTCGATAAACTGTGTTCCTGCAACCAGTGCATAGAGAAAACCCGAACAGGCAGCGGAAAGATCGAATCCCCATGCATTCTTTGCGCCGATTTTGTCTTGGATGAGGCAGGCGGTGGAAGGGAAGAACATGTCGGGTGAAATGGTTGCGACGATAATCAAGTCAATCTCATCAGCAGTAATACCTCTTTGCTGCAATACCTGCTGAGTGGCTTTTGCCGCCATATCCGAAGTGGCACCGTGTTTCAGAATGTGCCTCTTCTCTATGCCCGTTCGGGTTCTGATCCACTCGTCACTGGTGTCAACCATTCTTGCCAGGTCATCGTTGGTAAGAATATCCTCGGGTACATAATGTCCGACAGCGGTAATCACAGCCCGCTTCTTTGCCGTGTTCAGCTCAGGCATATCTGAGAATGGCCTCCTGAATTCGAATGTTAACCTTGTGCCTGATCATTTCCTCTGCGCGGAAGATCATGTTTTTGATGGCCTTCGGCGTCGAGCCGCCATGGCCGATGATGGAAACGCCGTTCACGCCAAGAAGGGGAACTCCGCCATGTTCCTGATAGTCGAGTTCCTTCATTACCGAGCGCATTCCCTTTCGGGCGAACAAAATCATCATTTTGTTGAGCAACCCCTGGGCAGCAAATACTTTGAATTTCTCTTTGAGGAAGCCCGGCACGCTTTCACCAAACTTCAGGAGAATATTCCCAACGAAGCCGTCGCATACCACCACATCCACTTTTCCTGAGAGTATATCCCGCCCTTCTATATTTCCTGCAAAGTTCAATTTGCTTTTCTTCAAGAGGTCAAACGCCTCAAGGCTTGCCTCATTTCCCTTGGTTTCTTCTTCGCCGATACTTAACAATCCCACCGTGGGGTTTTCCTTGTTGAGCATGGCTTGGACATAAATGGAGCCCATCACGGCAAATTCAAAAAGATGTTGGGGCCTGCAATCAACATTTGTGCCGGCATCGAGGAGAAGTGATGGTGTTGATGTTGTGGGAATGAGCGCACCGATCGTCGGTCGCCCGATGCCCTTGATTCGCCCGAGAATAAGCGTTGATGCGGAGAGTACTGCGCCTGTATTTCCCGCGCTGACAAATGCTTCCGCCTTGCCATCGCGATGAAGAGAAATGCCGACAGTGATGGACGAATCTTTCTTGGTTCTGAGTGCAGCGTTGGGGGAGTCGTGCATATCAATAACTTCCGTGGCGTTCACGATGGAACACGTCCCGTTATCCAGAAAATCCCTGCCGTAAGAGATGTTCTTAAGTTCGTCTGCTATGCGGCCGCCGGGCCCGACCAATACAACGGAAAAGCGCCCATTGCTTTCGTGCAATGCTTCCAGTGCACCACGCACCACGTTGGAAGGGGCGTAGTCGCCCCCCATTGCGTCAACAGCGATGCGTATGTTTTCTCCTTGAGAAGCCAAAGGATTGTAATGGATGTCACACAGCGGTTTGGCTATGTCAACGTGGCCGGAAACCGCTGATGAGAGTTACGACGCCTTGGGGACTTTGATAGCGCGCCCGTTGTAGTATCCGCAATTGGGGCAAGCGCGATGAGGAAGTTTCTCCGTGTGGCAGTTCGGACATTTTGCAACCGCAGGCGCAGTTGCTTTGTAATGCGTCCGGCGCTTCCGGCCTCGTGTTTTGGAATGTCGTCGTTTTGGATTGGGCATGTTCTTAATACTCCTCGTTTACTTGACAAGCTGTCCGGTCAGTCATTCATCAACCGGCGCAGTTCCTCCCAGCGTGAATCAGCCGGCAGTTCTTTGCAATCACATCTTCCCTCGTTCAGGTTCTTTGCGCAGTGAGGGCACAACCCGGCGCAATTCTCGTTACACAGCATTTTCAGCGGAACAGAGAGGACAATCGTCTGCCGGACATCCTCTGTTATATCAATCACCAGATGACCCGGTGAAATTACCTGTACTTCCGACGGGTCGAAGCGATCTGCTTCCTCCTCGCTGGAAATATAGTGCATTTCGTATGACGGCGTGAGTTGCTTTTGAAACACTGTCACACACCTGTCACACTCAAACTCACTCAGAGTTTCTATTCTGGCTTGTAAGTGAAGCTGGTGGCCAGATTTTTCGAGTGTGGCAGCAATCCCCACATCCGCGGTAAAATTGTCACTCAGACCCAATTCAGAGGGCTGAACATGAAAATGATATTGATGGATGCCTTCGGAAAGTCCGCCCACCTGGATTTTCATGTCACTGTCGCCTCCGATATCCCTAAGATCATGTACGGGAGGGCTTTAGAAGCCTGATGAGAAATTCTGAAGAGAAGAAACTGTAAAAATGTACCCAAAAAACCAAAGAGAGTCAAGCCGAGGCGTAGAGGTGCTTGGACGGGTACCTCAGGCAATCAACAAGGTACCCGTTATTGTAGCGAAAGAGAAAAAATTGCTTCTGAAGGGGAAAGACTATGAATTCTGCTTCTCGGCAGGGATCGGCTCGAGCAGTTCATTCTGGACATACTCGACCGTTTCGGCCAACGCCTCACGGAACTTCTCGAAATCTTCCTTGTACAAAAAAATCTTGTGCTTTTCGTATTCATCATCACCAACGCGCTTGCTTTCGGTGATGGTGATGTAAAAATCCTTCTCCGATTTTGTGGATTTTACATCAAAAAAATAGGTTCGTTTTCCCGCCCGTACACGCTTGGTATAAATTTCATCTTTGTAGCCGTTATTCTCCAAGTCTTCATCCTCCTAATACAAAGAACTGCAAAAAAGTTAGTGGGTTTGCTGTAATTATGACGCACGATATTTCCGTTTCGTCTCGATCTCAAGACGGTGTTGCTGCATCAGATTGTTTCCGCAGAACTTCTGTTTTCAAGTCATTGTTCTACCTCCTCACAAGGGCAACTTTGCCTGTTGCCACCTTACTTCCATCCTCGGAGTATGCCACAATAATGTACACACCACTTGAACTTTCATTTCCATTTTCATCCGTGCCGTCCCAGAAACCGATACGACCACCGGGCGTGGAAATTGTCCGGACAAGTTGGCCGTCTACGGAAAGAATTTTGAGGGTCGAATTCTCGACCAGGCCATCAATAGTCAATGGAACAGTGTTGGGAACCACATACGGGTTTGGGGAAATCAACAATTCGTCGAACGCCTGTTTGGGAGCAACTCCGGCAGTTGTCAGGCTGGCGAGTCCATTGGATGTTCCAAAATACACTATGCCCCGCTTTGAGTCAATAGCTATGCTCTTAATGTCATTGTCAATAAGCTTTCCGCCGCTGCTTTCCACGGTATACGACCCCAGTTGCTGGGTACCATCCGGTGAAAGCAGGATTACCCCCTCGTTCGTGCCAACCCATTTCTGATTAAGGGGGTCAATGGCGATCGTATTGATTGCAATCCCGTTGAGAGGCCTGTAGCTGGCGATTGACCCCGATCTTGTCGGGCGATCAGGATCCAGAATAATTGCTATCCCCCGATCAGTGCCTACCCATACGTCGTTGTCCCTGTCAACAATTACAGCCCGTACGTCATTGCCGGGCAGGCCGTTTGCATCGGTCAGGTAGTAGGCAACTGAATCGTCAACCTCGCTGCGGTTTCCCAGTGAGATAAGCCCCTTGTATGTCGGGTCCTGCGAGGCAAACCATACGTTGCCAGATGCGTCGACTGCAACACTTCGCTCCACAGGCGGATTTTCGAGCAACGTGGTCAGCCGGTTTGCGCCATATTTCAACGGCATGTTGAGCCATGATCCGTCTGCTTTTCGCACAACAAGGATGTTTCGATTGATTGCCCGGATGATGCTCATCCAGTGGTTTCCACGTGCATCGCACTGTACACTGCTCACAACAATATAATTCGTATCAGCGGGAATGCCGATCATCCCGACATTCTTGCCGAAGATGTGTGAAGCGTCAACTGTGTCCGCACCGCGGGGAATTTCCACAACACCGCGTCCCCAAGAGCTGGCCCACAGTGAGCCTCCACACCCTATCGAAACACGGAAGTAATCGTTTGTCGGCAGGCCGGCATTGTCTGTTGTGAATGACTTCCATCCTGAGGTATTGAGCCTGTAGAATCCCTTGCCGTTGCCTGCGTACCCTGATGCGCCCCATAACACGCCGTCATCATCAACGGCAATGCTGATGAACTGGTTGGCATTCGGGCCGTTCGGCATGAATGATTGCCATGATGACCCATACGCAAGGATGCCACCGTTTTCCGAACCGATAATGGGATCATCAGTTGAGTTGAAGGTAATTGAGGTCGGAAGGGCAGGCAGGGGAGAGCCGTATTGCTGGACGTTGCGTTGGGGATCAATGATAAATGTTTCCAATGAGCGTGCGCAAGCGACAAGATGAGTTGAAGCACTTGCCGTTCCTGAAATGTTCTTTCCTGTCAATGCGCTGATGGCAACCCAGTTTGTATCATTGGAATAGAATAAGCCGTCACCGGTCCCGGCATATAAGCTGCCGTCAAACACTGACAATGTGTTATTTGGGATGGTATTTGCTGAGACCGTTTGCAGTGTCCATGCTTCGGGAGGGAGAATATTGGGGTTGGAGAGGCTTGCGACTGCAACATAATTCCCTGATGTTCCCGCATCAATGGCGGCCCAGAGCGACCCGTGAAATATCGCCGCCGAGTGGACAGCGACACGTGTATTTGTAGGAAGGTTCCCGAACCGTGTATACGTATCGCCAAACTGGAACCGGCCGATAAAGAAGACACTGAGCCCAAAATCCGTACAGATCAACACCGTGTCTCCGTACATCACAAAACGGTTGATGCGCTTGTTGGTTTGGTCTGATTCAGCAATGTTAAGAATGTACTGCCAGGATGCTGCAGAAGGGGAGTAAACATGGATTACGCCTGTGGATGTACCGGTCCATATATTGCCTTGCTGGTCAACCCCCACGGCAGTGAGGTCATTATTGCGGAGTCCTTCGGCATTAGTGTAGAGATCGAAGCTGGAAGTATTGTGCCGCCACGCAAAAAGTCCGCCGCTTGTTGCAGCCCAGAATGTCTCGCCCGAACGTGTAACGTCGCGGACGTCTTTCATCGAAGTGTAATTCCGCCAGGTACCTACGGCCCCCAAAGCACACTCTGCGTACAGCAAAGCCATAACCCACAAACACAATTCACGCGTTCTCATGATTCGCCCGGCATTGACATGAAACAGTGTACAGAGTTTCGGTCAGTGCCTTCCCCGCTTCTTTCCTCCTGCCAGCTGTTTTGTCAGTTGTACCAGTTCGATTGCTGATAACGCGGCATCCCAACCCTTGTTTCCCGCCTTTGAACCGGCGCGTTCAAGAGCTTGTTGCAGGTTCTCAGTGGTGAGTACGCCGAAGGTAGTCGGTACGCCCGTTTGCATGGCAACGTGTGCCACTCCTTTGGTGACCTCGGAGGCAATATAATCGAAATGCGGTGTCTCTCCCCTGATGACGCATCCGAGGCAAATCAGGGCATCATACTGTCCAGTCTTTGCCAGTTGCAATGCAACCTGGGGTATCTCGAATGAACCCGGACAATGTACAACTGTAATGAGGGATTCTCCAGCTCCGTGGCGCACAAGACAATCTGTTGCGCCGTTGAGTAACTGCCCGGTGATAAGACTATTGAACCTGCTTACGATAATGCCAAAGGAAATTCCTTCAGCGGAAAGCCTTCCCTCAACTGATTGAATCATGCTGCCCCCTTTGTGGTTTGTCTGCGCCTAGTGCAACTGCCTGCGCATCATATCAACATATTTTTCGCTGATGAAATACTTGCCAAACGTGTCACTGTCATTTCTTCTGCCGCCGTGGAAATCCGATCCGCCGCTGGCAAGAAGAAAATACTCGCTTACTATACCCTGATAATGGGCAACCCTCTCCGGGGAGTGGGAGGGGTGGATGACTTCAATTCCGTCAACGCCCTCTTTAATGAGTTCAAGCAATACTTTTTCGTCAATGTTGTTTCCCGGGTGCGCGACAAAAGACAGGCCACCGGCAGAGGAGATTAATTGAATTGCTTCGCGGGGGGAGATCTGGTATTTTTTTTCGTATGCCGGTTTGCCGTAACCGATGTACTTGAAGAATGCTTCATGGTAGGTGCCCGTCAGGCCCTCCTGCAGGAGAGCATACGCTATGTGGGGGCGGCCGACTGAGCCCCCGGCGGCACGGTCAAGTACGGCATCCATTGAAAGCGGCACTTTGAGGTCGTTCAGTTTCTCGACAATCCGTTCAGCACGTTTCACTCTCTCAGTCCGGAATATTGCCAGATATTCCTGGAGCTTTTGGTTTCCCGGATCGAAGAAATATCCGAGAATATGCACGTCCTGATCCTCAACGCTTGCACTTAACTCCATCCCGGAGATCACCTGTATCCCCAGTTGCTGTCCCAACGCCATCGCTTCGTCAATTGCGCTGGCATTGTCATGGTCGGTGATGCTGATGGTGGAGAGTCCGACCTCCTTGGCCCGCCTGACGAGTTTCTCAACAGTCAGTGTGCCGTCGGAATAGGTCGTATGCATATGAAGATCGGCCTTACCCTCCATGCCCCGTCAAGCGAAGGGGTAAAAAACGGCTGAGGTCATAAATATCTGCTTTTGAATTTTTCATAGTCGTTGATGATGAGCTTCCCGCGCTCAAGCTCAAGGTGCCCT
This sequence comes from uncultured Chitinophagales bacterium, assembly GCA_964633855.1. Classification (GTDB taxonomy): domain Bacteria; phylum Bacteroidota; class Ignavibacteria; order UBA10030; family UBA6906; genus CAZWIN01. The sequence goes on along the minus strand of CAZWIN010000009.1, from coordinate 1,459 downwards.
TCGCGAATAAATGAATGAATCATGCGCGAGATGGTTTCACGGGAAGTTCCCGCCATATTTGCCAGGTCCTGTTGCAGGGGGAGTTCGTCGATTTCTACTCTTCCTTTGCGAATCTTGCCGATGTCGTCTGCAAGTTGAAGGACCACATTGGCAACGCGGCCCGCGGCATCTTTAAGCGAGAGGCTCTTGATTTGTGCGTCGGCTTTTCGCAGACGCATGGTCAGCTCTTTCAGAAGCGCTATTGCGACCGAGGGGAAGTCGTGGAGGAGTTTCAGGAAATCCCTGCGGTGAATCATGAAGAGTTCGGATTTTGAGATTGCCACCACGCTTGCGGAACGCGCAAGGCCGTCAAGAATGGCCATCTCTCCAAAAAAGTCGCTTTCGCCCAGAATGGAAAGGATAACTTCGCGTCCGTCATCATCCATCCGGACGATCTTTACCTTTCCGGAGATAATAACGAAAAGAGCGGCGCCGGCTTCCTCCTCAAGAAGAATGATGCTTCCCTTTTTGTATTTCTTCCGGACGCCAACTTTCGCGATCGTCTCAAGATCCATCGGCTCAAGATCACACAGAATCGGTACGTTCTTGAGGAATTCCATCTCATCTTTGACGGTGTTCAGGGTGACCTCACTGGAAAGTGGAAGAATGGCTGGTAACACGCTGAAATACTGCAAAATTTGCAAGAAATATAGACTCTTGTGTGATAAAAGTCAAGCAGGGCGCACCTGCTCTAAGAGCACTTTTCACTTGTGTACGCTACTCGGAGAGGATAAAAAAGGTGAAGAGTCCCAGTTGAATTTGCGTGACTATCAGAGCAATGGCCGCGCCGGTATCCAGGCGGTTGGTTTTTGAAAGTAATGCCGGATCTCCCGTTGTACGGTAATCTGCAAAAGCATTATCTGCTTTTACCTTGAAGTAAGCGGCGAGCGCTCCCGTGATAATGGAGCCGGCTCCCGTTGCATAGAGAGGCCAACGCGGTTGACTATTTATGACAGTGTTCTCAAGCATTTGCGAGCCGCCTGCTTCTTTCAGTGGGATAGAGAGTAAAGTCCGGTGTACGTCAGAGAAAGGAACAGACGCTGTTGCGAATCCGGATTTTGAAACATGAACAACAGATGGTTCCGCCGGTATCTCGATGGCCAGGGGGGTTGTTCCGATTGTTGAATCTTTCATTGTCACTATTGCGCCGAATGGCTCTGTTGTCAGTGTAAATCTTGGCCGGAAGGTGTACGAAACAGTTTTGACTTCTCCGCTCTTCAATGCAAGAGTATCATCAAACATTCCCGTGAGCCAGCTCTGAATATCGGGATGAAAAATTCTGATGTGGTACTTTCCCGCGAGGAGCGTATCAATGGAGCATGGTGTGAAGCCTGCAGGTTTTCCATTGATAAGTACTATCGCCCTTGCAACATTAGATGTAATGCTAATGCTGCATTGTCCCGACCATTGTGAGGCTGAG
>CAZWIN010000008.1:0-23187 GCA_964633855.1 uncultured Chitinophagales bacterium | reverse complement strand
TAAGCTGCCCGTTTTCCATAGGAAGAACCATATAGTTTTGGTACCTGCGATTCAAGCCTTCCCAGCCTTCCAAATGGCCTGTAACGGTAATTTGGACTTTGAGTTTCGTGAAAAAGGCTATCCTGTTCAAGCCTGAAAGCAAGCCCCTCAGGAACAAGCTGAAATCCTGCAATAAATAAACTCTCAATCTCATAGGTGGCATAGACAGGCCGTGAATTAAGGCTTTTTTTGATCATAGAGTGAATCATCCGGACGAATTTGTCCTGTATGACAGTGGGATTGTATGGTAAATCGTGCTCAAACTTGTAAAGTTCTGTCAGAAATTCACTTACCTCCTGCTTTGAGGCCTCGATAAGCCATGGATGAGCATTTTTCAACTGCTGTAGATACCAGGACCGACGCAGAAGCTCTTTATCAACCACAGTGACGTCTGGGCGAATGCCCTTTACTTTCTGATAATAGTACGAGGCGGAAACCCAATAATCCCATTGATACGAAAAAATCAGTGCTCCGGGCTTGAGAGAATCAAACATGTTCTGGGTGTAGTCCTCGACAAGAAAATTGCTGCTTTCATCACACCGGGAGTAATTGACCGCAAGAGGAATCAACCCGATGGCGATACCGGCTGCCATGATCATTCCGGCATTGTTCCTGATAAAGGATAAAAAGAACACCATGCCGATTCCAGCCCACACTGCCACACACATATACGCCAGAAGGAAATACGAATCAATATCATGAATATCGTAATTGATGGAGTAGAAGAGACAGCCCAAAAAGAGAAGAAGAAGCATCAAGGCAAGAGTCCGGTCGGCACGCCACGCGAACACCAGCCCTATTGCTGCAATTACCAAACCGACATAGGCAAATTCCGCCGGAAGCATATTGATGAAGTACGACAACTGCCTGCTTGCCGCCTCTGTCGAAGAAAAAATCCACACGCTGTATTGCTTCCCGCTGAGGTGCCAAAGAAACCTCTCGAGTTCAACCGTGTTGCCCCAATTCAGATAAGGCGACTGTGCTGCTCTGATGGGCAGGTAAGCATACAAAGAGAGGCCTGCGAGAAAGGGGATTCCGAGCCGCAAAATTCTTTTCCATGCATCAGCACCCGCTCCCTGCCGGAGAAAATACAGGAGAAGAAATCCCGGCGCAAGGAGTATCGTCGTCATGTGATTGGTAAAACTCAACCCTAACGAAAACCCGAACAACCACCACCATCCTTCCCTTGTTTCTCCATTAGGAAAGTTCGCCCGAATGAATGTATATGTCACCAACGAAAGAAAGAACACATGTATCGAATACACCTCGACGGAAACTGCAGTGGACCAATACGTTTCTGAAAATCCAAGCGCCATTGTGGCGCATATGCTTGCCGCGAGCATCAACACCGGCGTCGTTCCATTGGGCCTGGATTTTATCAGCTTTCCTGTGGCAACCATTATGTGAAGCAATTCATGAACGAGCAGAAAGAAAAAATACAACCCGGCGGTACAGAAGAACGCAGACATGATATTGAGCCGGACAATTTCTTCAGCGGCAATGGGGAGTTTGGAAAATACCCAGCCGACAAGCGTAAACAGCGGATACCCGGTCGGATGGGCAACACCCAGCGTACAGGCAACGGTTGCAAGCTCGCCACTATCAATGAACCCAACCGTCGGCGCCAGTGTCCGCAAATACACTATAAAACAAAAAACCGACACCACGGCTGCGGCCACATGTGGGGATTTGAGAAGATATCTCAGCATCTGTTTTCCATTTTAATATTTACAAAGTTGAAGCTGTTGCAAGAAACATTTGCCGCACAAATTTCATCTCCGCAATCAATTCACGCCGGAGATCGTTTCCACGGGAGCCATCGTAGCAACGGGCAAGCAAATCAAGCTTTTCACCTTCAGGCAATACTGTTCCTTTTTCTTCGAGCGTGAGCCGCATCAGTTTTTCTAGATTGCGATAACGCTCGTATGTCGCTGATACACGGTTCACTTCATCCGGACTTACGCCGGGCATATCAAGGCGCCGCAGAAGCTCAAGAGTCGGAAGGCCGCGATAATTCTTTGATTGATGTTTCAGCATAACCATCTGAACAAGAAATTCAATATCCACCATTCCACCGCTTCCCAACTTCATGTCAAGGTAGTTTGAACTTCCCACGCGACTTCTGGTCTCCATCTTCTTTCTCATATCAACCACCTGAGCAGTCCAACCCTCCGGCAAGGAAGTATCAAAAGCGAACCCGTCAATATCACTCTCCACCCGGGTACCCAGTTTCTTATTCCCACAAACATAACGAAATCTGGTCAATGATTGGCGCTCCCACAATGAAGCACGAGAGCGAAGGTATTCCATGAGCGTGGAATGCTCAACGACGAGCGGAGCGCTTTTCCCTTCCGGCCTGAGACGTGCATCCACACGATACAGTACTCCATCCTGCGAAACCTGTGACAGCCCCGCCACAACCCTCGTCGCAACCTTTTCCCATTGAGCACGGCCTGCCGAAGATTTTGTATCACTGACAAAGATAACATCAAGGTCGGAATGGAACAGTATCTCCCGCGATCCGTACTTGCCGAGAGCAAAGGCAGCGAAAGAACCCTCCGGCTTCCGAAGCTTTTTGATCTCCTCATTGAGTACTGTTGAAAAAGCAGCATCCGCCACCGAGGATAGTTCCGCTGTCAACTGCTGCAGCGTCGTCAACCCAAGTACATGCCGGACTCCGGCAGAGAGTTCCTGCTCGTTCTTCCAGGCAATGATGTCTGATGACGGAACATGTTCACGGCGAAGAGATAAATCCGTGGCAAGCCGTTCCAACATTCCGGGGCGAAATGCCAGACCTTTGGTTAACATCGGGCTGACAGAGCACACGCGCAAGACAAGTTTCCTCAAACCTTCTTCCTGAAGTTCACGGTAGAATATCTCCGGCATCTGTTGGGCACCCGCAAGAAGGGCGATGTTCGAGAGGGTGAGATCGGGAGCCGGGGTACGAGCAATCTCTTCCAGAAGTACGGGTGCAATTTCCCTGAATGTTTCCCGTGTTCTCGCATCATACTCATGCCCGGCTGTAAGGGACTTTCCCCTTGTCAACAAGGAGAGATTTCGCGAAGCCTGTATTGTATCTTCTAAGCCGTACCGTTTCAGCAACGAACTTACGGCACCGGAATTTGCCCCTCCTTCAAGCACTGAAACAATATTTGCTTCAGCAGGATCTGATTTCACCGCAAGCACCTGCTCAAAGATTACACGGACTCCACGGGTATGAAATGAGTACGCCTCCAGCAATTCCTTTCCTGATCTCCTGCCCAAGCGCTTTGCCAGTACCAGCCTCTCTCGTTCATCATCAGGCAACTCATGCGTTTGCGTGTTCAACACGAACTGCAGCCGGTGTTCAAGTGTCCGGAAGAAACGATATGCATCCCTGAGAGTTTGCGCTTCAACGGCTTTGAGAAGCCCGGCTGATTCAAGCATGATAATCGCAGCGAGGGTATTGGATGAACGAAGTTCTTTGTTTTTCCCCCCATGCAGGAGTTGAAGTGTTTGTACGGTGAATTCAATATCACGGATTCCACCCGGACGAAGCTTGACGTTCTCATCCCCGCCAATAGCGTTTTCAATTCTTGCTTTGATGCGTGCCACTGACTCGGCCGGATGCTGGAAGAACGTCCTCGGATACACAAACGGTGCAAGTTGCCGAAGAAAGCCCGAACCCAATTCCCTGTCCCCGGCAACCGTTCGTGCCTTTATGAGCATCTGCCGTTCCCACAATTCCCCGCGGGATTCATAGTACAGCAGATAACTTCTAAGCGAACGCGCAAGCGGCCCGGCTCCGCTTTCCGGCCTTAGCCGCGTGTCAACTCTGTACAGATGTCCCTCCATTGTACTCTGCGAGAGGTTCTGCACCATCTTCTCGACAAACCTGTTGAAGTACTCATGATATGTTACTGTTTTGCCACGCTCAGTACTGAGTTCACCTTCTTCTGCGTACACAAAAATAATATCTATATCGGAGCTGTAGTTAAGCTCACCGCCGCCAAGTTTGCCAAGTCCGATAACGGCGTAGGGAGTTTTGGGTTTTTCCGGAAACTGTGCTGCAAGCTGATGTTCCGCCACCTTGCATGCCGCATTAATTAATGAATCTGCAAGAAGCGAAATCTCCCCCGTTACCGTGGGAAGGTCAGCTTCGCCGAGAATGTCACGTGTACCAGCGCGAAGAATCTCACGCCTGTAGAGCCGCCGCAACGCATCCAGCTTTCGTTCGGGTTTTTGGAACATGCCGAGCGCACGTTCAACTTCGGCACCGAAGTATTCCCGTGAACGCGGGGCAAGCAGTGAATCCGATGCGGTCAGCCAGCGGAAGAGTTCGGGATCCCGAACAAGAATATCCGCAAAGTACAATGACGATCCGAATACCTTCATCAACACTTCAAACAAAACAGGGTAATGAACAAGGTCATTGAAGAGTGACGCCTTACTGAGGCTCGCCTCAATGAACCTGAGCAGGCTGTTCAAGGCCATATCCGGGTCTGGTGACTGCTGAAGATGAGGCACCAATGCCGATGAGAACTGTTCCTGTGAATAACTGCATCCAGAAGCGATGAACGCTTCAAACAATGCCTGAAGATTCCTGGCGGAACGTGATGAATCAGAGAACAAGCCCGAGGGGATTACGGATTCGGACATGAAGGTCCGTCACCAATATGACGGCTTGAAGGGATATGTGCGTAGACCATAGTGACCGGCATTGCAGGGTTGATATTGTAAGAAATGAGGGGGAGAAAGGAAAGAAGAGAACCCACGAACAACGACAATTCAAACATTACGAAAGAAAACCTCGAGTACAAACTGCACCCCGCCAGCCCACAAGAGCAGGCAGGGAATGTCCGTTGAGACCCTACCCAGAATAGATCTCAAGAAGTGAGTAGAAACCCTGCCTCCCCTCACATCGGCCAGAGCCAGCCGAACGTTCCTGCAGTGAGAAGTCCGTATAGAAGCCCGTCAATCATTGACTTGATGGTTGTGGCCCACGAGCGGCTGTACCAGATGGACATCTGCAACAGGGCAAGCGAGTAGCCGGTGAATGCAGTCAACGCCACAACATGAAACACATCATGATACGAGGAGCCATGCGGCAGTACTGACCCTGCAACCAGTGCGGCAAAGATGCCGACAACGAGAGAATACAAGAACCACATGATAAGGTTCTTCCCCATCCCCATTTGTCCATTCGGAAGCACCGTTACGATCATCACCGGGCCCTTCGCGAGCTTCTCCGTGAACTCTTTGGATTTCATTTCTTCCTGCCCGAAGCAGCGTGGAATCATGTAGTCGCCGGGTGGGATGGCGAACGGGCGCAGCGCGTCCATCACCTTGTCTTCCTGCGGCACTTTCGGGTATTCACTCTTGTGCCAGGGCAGGGCCATGTGAATGATTGCGCTGACGACGAAAACGATTACACCGGAGACAAGAATCGGAAGAAGAAGTGCTGAAAACTCCGTCATGGCGATCCTCCTTGGGATTGTGGATGGGATGATGGTTTGCTGGCCTCTTCGCGCTGAGGGAAGAAGAAATGGTCCGTTGTCATGTTGCGCGGCAGAATGATAGCCAAACTAATTCCGGAAATCAACATACATCCAAAGCAAGGTAAAAGCATGCCACAAAGGCACGAAGGACACAGAGTATCACAAAACATCCTTCTTTGTAAATTCTTAGTGCCCTAGAGACTTTGTGGCAAAAAAATATAGACGCAGAGCAAGCCTTTGAACTTGTTGGCAGGTCCTTCCTGCCCGCTAACACTAAACCCATTATGGCAGGCGGGTGCCCAACAAACGGGCTCAGGGCTACGGTTGCTTTTCCAGCGAAGCGTGGGTATATTCATGCAATTCAACCAATGAACTTTTCACAATCCTTCTCTCTCTTCCATGATCAAACTTATCGCTTTGTACCGCAAGCCGTCGGATGCGGCGGAATTTGACAAACACTACAATGAAATCCATACACCACTGGTCCGGAAATACCCCGACCTGCGCAAACTGGAAATAACCAGGATAACAGGAGCACCCATCGGCGAAACCAAGTTCCACTTGATGGCTGAAATGTACTGGGATGACAAGGCAACTATGGACAAAGCCCTTGCCTCTCCCGAAGGCAGGGCTGTGGCAAAAGACCTGATGAGCTTTGCTTCGGATGTCGTGACCGTGTTTTTTGGTGAAGTGCAAGGATAGAAACTTCACCACGAAGACACAAAGTATGGCTTTCGACTAACGACTCTATGGACTCTAAATACACCAACAAGAGAAAGTCATATCCTTCGTCGCTTCGCTCCTCAGGACAATAACAGAACGCGAGAGAACATGTCGAAATACATTGGAAGAAATTCAAGAGAGTTGAAGTTCAAAAACCTCATCTATGAAAAGGGGAACTGGAGAGCGCAGATCGCCATCAACCGCCCGAAGGTATATAACTGCCTGAACCTTGAGACATTGCGCGAGTTGAGCGCTGCCTTTGAGGACGCCGCTTGGGATGATGAAGTCGCAGTATTGATTATCACCGGAGCAGGCAACGATGCATTTTGCACCGGCGCAGACATGAAAGAATGGAAAGAGGAATTCCTCGACCGCCCGCATGACTTCTACAAATGGATGGGCGTGTTCATGGAAACCTTTGAGCGACTGAGAAACATCGGCAAGCCGACCATTGCGCGGCTCAACGGCATTGTGGTCGGAGGCGGCAACGAATTGCAAATGTCGTGCGATCTCGCCGTCGCAGCGGACGATATTTACATCGGGCACGCGGGCACATCGCGCGGAAGTGTTGCGGCTGCCGGGGCAACACAATGGCTCCCCTTGATTGTGGGAGATCGGCGCGCGAGGGAAATGCTGCTCCTCAACGAGAAACTCCCCATCAAGAAGGCATTAGAATGGGGGCTGGTGAATGAAGTGGTGCCGAGAAAGAAGCTCGACAAAGCCGTTGATGCTATGGCAGAGAAGCTCGTGAATAAACTGCCGGAGTGTACCCGCTATACCAAACAACAACTGAACTTCTGGCGCGACTTCTCCTGGTCGCTGACCATCGGCCACCTGCGCGACTGGCTGACGGTTCACACATCGGCGCTGGAAATCCAGGAAGGAATCAAAGCCTTCTCGGAGAAGAGAGAAATTGACTACAAAGCCTTGAGAAGAACCATCGCCGGCTCAGGATCGCAGAAAAAAAGCAGCAAGAAGGGCTGAGGCAATCACCCCTCCAATGAACACGACAAGCCCAACTCGCAGTTTCCGTTCTCCCGTCTCCGGTCTCCTTTCGTTTCTCTCACTCATCATTCTTTGTTCATCATTCTTATTTCTGTCCTGTTCCTCCCCTCCACCCACCCCGCAATGGGAATTCACCGGCGGGCCTTATGCACAGAATATCTCTACTGTTCATACGGATGATCAGGCCCAGTCCACGGTGTATGCAGGAACAACAGACGGCGGCTTCTTTGTATCAACAGACCAGGGCAATTCATGGGCACGGCGTGCAACCTTAGCTCCTGACAAGGCAATCCTCACCATTATTCAGCATCCCGAACAACTTACGACGCTCTATGCGGGGACTGCCGGAGGAGTGTTTCTCTCTACGGATAACGGCAATCACTGGAAGAATCTCTCCATTGAGCCTGTGTACACTTGCCGTACGCTCGCCATTGATCCATTCAATCCAATAATTATGTACGCGGGTATTGACCGCAAAGGGTTGTACAAGTCAAGTAATGGGGGCGAACTGTGGGAAGCGGCCCCAATGGAAATCTCGGCAGAAGATCTTGCAAGCGCCGAGTTTCTCGATATAGTTATTAACCAATCGAACCCTGATGTACTTTATGTCGCCATTGCAAGCCTCGGGATATTCACGACAACCAACGGTGGCAAAACCTGGAAGGCGTTGACTGCTCAGCTTGCCGCATCAGGAACAGTTGCAACCCATCTGCTTCTCCATCAACGGTTGCAGGGACAACTCTGTTTCGGTACGGCGGCAGGCGATGTGTACAAATCCAAAGATGGTGGAGCATCGTGGAGCCCGACCCGGCAAGGAGACGGCATAAACGGAATCGGTGGATTTGCGGTCAATCCCGCGGATCCCAACCTTGTGTATTCAGGAACCGAAACGGGAGTGATGGTTTCTTTTGACTTCGGCACAACATGGAAGGAAACGTCAACAGACCAGCCCAACATTCCCTGTTCAATAACAGGAACTTCATCCAATCCCCACATGCTCTATGCCTACGGTGAAGGAACCGGCTTCCGGAGATCAACAAACGGAGGCAAGGCGTGGACAAAGTGCGAGACCGGACTTGGAAGCTCATCAGTGTCACTGTTAAGCTCTGATCCGAGAAACTCAAAAGTATATGCAACCACCGGCAAGGGACTCTATTATTATTCGCAACAGGCAGCAGCCTGGATTTCTGCAAGCAATGGATTACATGGTGGCGATATTGCCTCCATTGCCTACGATATTGATTCAAACGCCACGATGTTTGCGGGATGTACGCATGCAATCTACACTACAACCAATGGCGGCTCGGCATGGCAGTCGTTACCAAAAACATTCGGGCCGTACCCGGTAAAGTTCTTTGATACACACGCAAGCATTCGCACCAGAATGTTTGTCGCAACAACAGCAGCGTTTTCCTATAGTACCGACCGGGGTAACACATGGAATCCCACAAAACCGTTCGGCGGAATGTATGATGTCCGCTCCATCACGTATTCGCCCAACAATTCGGGGATACTCCATGCAGCGTTGCGTGATAAAGCATCGGTTGGCTCCACGGATGGAGGAATCACATGGGCATCGCACCGGTACGGAATCAAAAGCGAGAACGTTCTTGCAATTACCAGCTCCGATACTGAGAACAAAGTCCTGTATGCATGGACGGCAAACGGCGACGGGTTCCGCTCGGTGAATCAGGGCATTGAATGGGACCGCTACACCCCTCCGTGGCTCATAAATGATAATGTGCTTGTCTGGGTGGATAAGAAACACTCCAACAAGGTGGTTGCGCTCGTCAACAAAAAGCATCTACATTACTCGGAGAATGGCGGGGGAACGTGGAAATCGCTCCAGGTTGAAGAGTTGAAGCAGAACGTTCTGTCAATTCTCTGGTCGGAAAAAGAATCCGCCTTGTATGCCGGAACGCGCGACCAGGGCGTGTTTCGCATTCGTGTGGGCAAGGTGTTTGCCCATTCCCGGGACGCGGAATGATCCATGCGAACGAAGCCCTTCATTGTGTTCTGTATTCTTGCCGCCGGGGTTGCTTCTATCAACAACATGTACGCACAGCTACCGGAGGGCCTGGATACCGGATTCAGGTTTTCTCTTTCCCGTTCCGAGGCCGACCCCATCGGCGTGATCGCCAAACTGACGACCACGGGTGACTATCCGTGCGAAGGGTACAGGCTAAAAACAAAAGTTTCTCATCAGCGGGACACCATAACGATCAGCATCCTTGGAATGATTCAGCCCTCACCCTGTTATGCCGCGTATGCAAAGGCAACCGGTGTGGCATTTTTAGGAAATAAAGTTGCAGGAAAATACTATTTGAGGATTCTTTACAGAGGCACAGCCGACCTTTACCGGTTGGTTTTTATTGAAGGACGTAACATCCTTTCACCCATCACCATCTCTTTCACCGAACAAGAGCAGATTGAAAAATTCCATGAAGAAGAATAAGTGGCTACCCGTTATTACGATTGCATTTTTCATAGCAGTTGGCGCATCAGCATTCATGTTTCCCGATGTAACGACTGTCTTTCTCCCGGGTACGCAGCCTGGTGTTGTCCAGACATTTGAGAGCCCGACACTTTGCCAGAGCTGCCATCAAACGGGCGGCAGCGGCCACATTGTTACCATTACAAACGACTGGAAAGGCAGCATGATGGCGCAGTCGGCACGTGACCCGATATTCTACGCCGCTGTTGCCGTTGCCAACAAATATGTTGCGGGCTCGGGAGAGTTCTGCATACGTTGCCACTCCCCCACCGGCTGGCTTGAAGGGCGCTCCAATCCACCGACAGGCCAGGGGTTGACGGGGAATGATCTGAACGGCGTACAATGCGATCACTGTCATCGCATGAAAGATCCGCTGATTCCGGATTCAACAATCACTCCTGCCGTCCCCGGATACGGCAACGGAATGTTTGTCTCGCAGGTAACGCGCGCTCCGAAGCGCGGCCCATACACGGATGCGCTTGTCCTCGGCCATGCTGTTGAAGGAGACCCGTACCAGCGCTCCGGAAACCTCTGCGGTGTTTGCCATAATGTCAGCAATCCATTATACACCGCCGATCCAAACACCACATCCCCTCACTTATACAGTCCGATTGAGCGGACGTACAGCGAATGGCTCTTGAGTTGGTACGCAACACAAGGTGAAGCAGGAAGCTGCCAATCGTGCCACATGCCACCCGATACAGGCTACGGCGCGAATCCGATGATGACTCCACAGCGCCCCGATATTCCAAAGCATGACCTGACCGGCGGGAATACCTTCGTGCCGGATATCCTCCGCGACTTTTGGGCTACAGGAATAGACAGCACATTGCTTGCCGAAGGAAAACAGCGGGCGATTCAAACTCTTCAGAGTGCGGCAAACCTTGAAGCAGTTGCATACCGGACAAATGATACTGTAACCGCGAGTATTCAGATAACAAACCTCACCGGACACAAACTGCCCACAGGTTATCCTGAAGGCCGGCGCATGTGGCTGAATATTGTTGGCATAAACAACAGCGGCGATACACTTTTTGAATCCGGTGCATACAATTTTGAAACTGCCGAGCTGACACATGATGCGCAAGTGAAGATTTATGAAGCCAAACCGGGCATGACTGCCGCAGTGGCGGCTCAACACAGCCTCACGCCGGGACCGTCGTTCTATTTTATTTTGAATGATACCATCTACAAGGACAACCGCATTCCACCACGCGGCTTTTCAAATGCAACATATCAATCCCATCTTGCACAACCGGTGGGCCATGCGTATGCTGATGCCCAGCACTGGGACAACACCGCCTACACGATGCCTTCCGGCGTAACTCAAGTGACCGCCACACTGTACTATCAAACTGCAAGTAAGGAGTATATTACATTCCTGCGCGACGAAAACGTCGGCAATCCCAATGACTGGCGCTCGTGGGGTGACAGCTTATACTCTGTATGGAGCCGTCGTGGAAAATCCCGTCCGGTAGCAATGAACACGATCACCGTAGCTGTAAGCGATTCAACCACCGGTATTGCACCACCGATAGAGTTGCCTGTTGAAATTGCATTGATGCAAAATTACCCCAACCCGTTCAACCCGACGACGACGATTGAATTCACTCTGAACCAAACCGCATACGTAACACTCCGGCTGTATGATATTGCTGGCCGGGAAGTTGAAACACTTGTCCGGGGCCGCCTGAGTGGCGGAACGCACCGCACCGTATTGAACGCAGGTTATCTGACAAGCGGAATTTATTTTTACAGGCTTGAGACGAACAATCAAGCCATCACCAGGAAACTCCTCCTCGTGAAATAAGATTTCTGTATCTTTTCCGGTTGCCAATCCGGAACATCTGCACAATACATGCTTCAATATCCTCGAAGGATCATTCCTCATGAGACCGAACTTCTTTCCTTTTATCTGCTGCTTGACGCTTCTGGTGACGCTCACCTGCCGGACCTCGGCTCAGTGGCCCCCGGATCCATCACAGAATCTTGCCGTATGCGATACCACCGGAGAACAAGCACTGCCGAAGATTGCTTCCACATCTGATGGCGGTTGCTACATCTCGTGGTTCGATGCGCGAAGCGGTAACTACCATGTGTATATGCAGAGGCTCGACCCGCAAGGGGTGAAGCAATGGAGTTCAGCCGGGCTGCTCATCAGTAATAATCCACAGAATTCATCTCTTGTGGATTATGACCTTGCTGCCGATGCAACGAGCGGCGCAGTAGTTGCATTCACTGATGTTCGCGACGGTGATCTCAAAGTGTACGCTTACAGGATCGGCTCACAGGGAGAATTTCTCTGGGGTAACAACGGCGTCGCTCTTTCTTCAACATCAGACTTCCAGGCAAATCCAAGAATTGCAACAACCACCGATAGTGCGTATGTGATCGTTTGGATTCTCGCCTCAACGCCGGGAAAGATTGCTATGCAACGCCTCTCTGCGAACGGACAAAAACTCTGGGGTTCAACACCGATTCTCATCGAGGGTGCGCCGGGCGAAAGCCTTTCGCGTCCATTCGTTGTTGCATCGGATAGCGGAAGTGTGATTGTTGTGTGGACTGCGGCGACAGGATCGTTCCCGGCGCTCAACACAAGGCTTCGTGCGCAGAAATTCTCTTCTGCAGGAACATCGGTCTGGGGAAGTGCCCCTGTTGCAATTCAGGATGCCGGCACTATCCCCTTTTATGCCGACCCGGCTGTCGCTTCCGATGGAAACAACGGCGTCGTAGTTGCCTGGTACGACGACCGGAATCTTGACAATCTCTACAGTTCGTTTGTGCAGCGCGTTTCGGCAAACGGCACGGTACTCTTCCCGGCAAACGGCTCCGAGGTTTCCACAACATCCGGCTTCCACCATCTCAGCCCTTCCGTTGCACATCTCTCCTCCACTGACGAGACGTTCGTGTTTTGGGCAGAGAAAAACAGCCTGCAATCCCAGGCGGGCGTGTACGGACAGAAGTTCTCATCCAACGGCTCACGCCTCTGGGCGAACGCAGGAAAAACATTCACACCGCTCGGTCCGGCTTCGTTGTTCGGGCCCTATGTTGTTACCACGGACAGCGCTACCATTGTTTTTTTCCTTGAAGGAAACCCTTCAGGGCTTGACGACAGCCTCGTTGCATTCAAGAGCAACCCGGACGGAAACATGGTGTGGGCCGGATCGTTTGTCACTCTTTCACGGGCCACGCACGAGAAACTCCACTCTGTATTCACACTGAGCGCCGATGGCGTTGCAAAAGCGGCATGGGAAGACAGGCGCAACGATGGCGGCATCTACGCACAGAACATCAATCCTGATGGCTCGCTCGGCTCTTTGCCTGTGAGTGTCGGTGAACAGCATGAACTTCCTTCATCAATCATGCTTATGCAGAACTATCCGAACCCGTTTAACCCGAGCACAAAAATAGGGTTCAGGATTAAGGGCACAGGGTATGTTACGCTGAAGGTATTTGATGCCCTCGGCCGCGAAGTTGCAACACTCGTAAACGAAAAGAAAGAACCCGGAACATACACCGTTGACTTCGACGGCAGTGGGCTTGCCGGTGGAGTATACTTCTATCGCCTGTCATCAGACAACGTGGTGCTCACTAAGAAACTTATCTTGATCAAATAACTATGAACAAATCTCTAGTCATTCTCTTACTAGCGTTCACCTCGTTCTCCATCTCCCTTTCGCAACCAGCAGGCTATCCGGACTTCGAGCTTGTTGAAAGCGTCCCAATCGAGACAACGCTCGATAACCCCGATATCCGCGATGCGCATGAAGTCTGGCTGGAGATGATCAACGGCGCAAAGAAATCGTTGGATATCGAGCAATTTTATGTATCAAACCAGGCAGGTGAACTGCTCGAGGATGTCATCGCAGCAATTGAACATTCCGCCAAACGCGGCGTCAAGGTTCGCCTCATCGCCGATGCCCGCATGCACCAGACCTATCCCGAAACTATCGAACGGTTAGGCAAGCAGAAGAACATTCTCACGCGTATCATAGACTATGGCAAGCTTGCAGGCGGCATACAGCACGCCAAATATTTTATCGTTGACGGGAAGAGAATTTTTCTCGGGAGCCAGAACTTTGACTGGCGGGCATTGAATCAGATTCATGAGCTGGGCCTGAGTATCACCCATAAAGGGGCGGTGGAATTCTACAGCAGCATTTTTGAACTCGACTGGAATCTCGGCGCATCAAATGATCCTGCAAAAGTAGATTCGCTGTTGATGAGAAGAAAATACGATGTGCCGTTTACTCTTGTTAGAGGCGACAATGATACAATAACCTTCACACCAACCGCCAGCCCGCGTCAGTTCATTCCCGATTCACTTCTCTGGGATGAACCCAACATTCTCCGTCTTATTGATGGTGCCAAACATGAAGTTTTGCTGCAGTTCCTCGCGTATTCCCCGTTTGCCCGCGGCGGAGGCCGGTATGATGTTCTGGACAATGCCCTGCGGCGTGCAGCGGCACGCGGGGTGAAAGTGCAAATGATTGTTTCCGACTGGGAGAAAGGCGGCTCATCAGAAAAAGCATTGAAGGAGCTTTCTCAAATCCCGAATATTGAAGTCAAGTTCAGCGTTATTCCCGATTTGCCGGAGAGGTACATTTCATTTGCGAGGGTGGAGCATTGCAAGTATATTGTGATTGACGGCTCTGCGTTCTGGCTCGGGACGAGCAATGCGGAGAAGAGTTATTTCTATAATTGCCGCAACCTCGGAGTTGTTGTCAGAAACACAAAGCTTGCTTCTCTTATTCAACGGGTCTTCATGAAAAGCTGGGACGGGCCATACACCGAGATTGTAAAACGGGAAATGGAATATGAAAAGAGAAAGCACGGGGAAGAATAACAACGGGGTCTGGGATTCAGGGTATAGGGTTTAGGAGAAAAAGCTGCATGGCAACTCAATTTGTGCTCACTTCAAAACAGGATGGATACGCGGTCGTTCAGATCAACCGTCCTGAGGTTCTCAATGCGCTCAACATGGCGCTCATGGTTGAGTTGGTGGATAGATTGGAGAATCTCGACAAGGATGATGCCGTTCGATGCATTATACTCACCGGGAACGAGAAAGCCTTTGCTGCCGGGGCAGACATCAAGGAAATGGCTGATGCCTCGGCAATGGACATGCTGTTGCGCGATCAGTTTGCCCGGTGGGACCGTATCCGCAAAATAAAAAAGCCAATTATTGCTGCCGTGAGCGGCTTTGCTCTCGGGGGTGGCTGCGAGCTGGTGATGACATGCGATATGATCATTGCTTCCGAGACTGCAAAGTTCGGGCAACCGGAAATCAATATCGGCGTTATTCCGGGAGCGGGAGGAACCCAGCGCCTCACACGTGCAGTCGGCAAAGTAAAGGCAATGGAAATGGTATTGACCGGACGGATGATCTCTGCTGATGAAGCGCTTCAGTGGGGGCTTATCAACAAAGTTGTACCGGTGGAATATTACCTCGAAGAAGCAAAAGCCTGGGCAAAGGAGATTGCTTCAAAACCTCCTGTTGCTGTCAAGCTTGGTAAAGAATCCGTACTAAAGGCATTTGACACAACCATTGAGGGCGGCTTGGAATTCGAGCGGAAAAATTTCTATCTCCTCTTCGCTTCCGAAGACCAGAAGGAAGGAATGAGAGCATTCGCAGAGAAGAGAAAACCCGGCTGGAAAGGAAAGTAGAATATCTCGAATTGGAGATTTGGGATTTGTTTGGTTCTTGCAATTTGATATTTCGAACTTCTCATTGAACTCAGGAGTGTTTTCACATGTCTGCCTATGATACTCTCTTGTATGTCCTCGAGGATGGCGTTCTCACCATCACGATGAACCGTCCCGATGTGTACAATGCCTTCAACGAGCAGATGAAGAAGGATATGAACGATGCGTTGAAAGAAGCAGAAAAAGACCCGGCTGTTCGTTGTATCGTGATTCGTGGTGCTGGAGACAAGGCGTTTTGTTCCGGGCAAGATCTGAAAGAACACGGCGCAAGCAAACGCTCTCTCAAAGAGTCCCTGGAAAAATCTTACAACCCGATGGTACGGAAGATGCGTGGGATGGAAAAGCCCATCATCGGGATGATCAACGGAGTCGCCGCGGGAGCGGGATGCAGCGTTGCACTTGCGTGTGACATGCGGATCATGTCCAGCGCTGCAAAACTGATTGAAGTATTTATCCGTATCGCCCTCGTGCCGGATTCGGGTTCGCACTGGTTTCTTCCGCGGATGGTCGGCATGGCAAGGGCATTTGAATATTGCACAACAGGAAAAGACATCGGCGCCGATGAAGCAGTGCAGGCCGGCCTCGCAAACAAAGTCGCTCCTCCCGACCAGCTTGAAGCTGTTACGATGGAACTCGCCCGTTCATTTGCCCAGGGGCCAACGAAAACCTACGGGCTCATCAAGCGGACGCTCAATAAAGCCCTGACTTCCGATCTCGACTCGATACTTGACTACGAAGCATACATACAGCAAATCGCATCTGAAACAGAAGACCACAAGGAAGGCGTTGCGGCATTCCTGGAGAAAAGAAAGGCACAGTTCAAGGGACACTAACCAAGATTTCAGCGTTGATTCTCTGGAGAATCTTTCTCTTCTTCATCTTGTTTCATGTCTCTAAACTCAAACCTCTAACCCGTTGGCACTATACATGATCAAAACCATCGGCATCATTGGCGCAGGAACCATGGGGAGCGGTATTGCCCAGGTAGCAGCTCTTTCCGGTTTCGAAGTGGTTCTCCACGACGTTTCCGAGGGACTGTTGAAGTCCGCTATGGATCGCATTGCAGAGGACGTCCGGCGGGCTGTGGAAAAAGGAAAACTGAGTTCCACTGAAGCAGCAGGTGCGCTTGCTAAAATTCATCCGAGGGTTGACTTCAATGATATGGGAAATGCTGACTTCGTTATTGAAGCGGCTATCGAAGACCTTACCGCCAAGCGGGAAATTTTCAAAAAGCTGAATGCCACTGTCCGTCCGGATGTTGTCCTCGCCACAAACACCTCCTCCCTTTCCATCGCATCCATCTCAGCATCAACAACGCATCCGGAGATGGTCGTTGGCATGCATTTTTTCAATCCCCCGCAGCTGATGAAACTGGTTGAAGTCGTGCGCGGCCCTCACACCGCGGATACGGCATTACATGTGACATCAGAGCTCGCGCGAACAATGGGGAAAACACCTGTCGTTTGCAGCGACACGCCCGGCTTCATCGTCAACCGCGTTGCAAGGCCGTTTTACGGGGAAGCATTGCGCCTTCTTGGCGAGGGTGTGGCATCGGTCGAGGATATTGACAGGATTGTCAAGCTTGAAGGCGGTTTCAGGATGGGGCCGTTCGAACTGATGGACCTCATCGGTATTGATATCAACTACGCGGTAACCAAATCCGTGTACGAACAATTCTTTCAGGAGCCGAGGTTCAGGCCGCATCCCATTCAGCGACAAATGGTGGAGGCCGGCACGTTGGGTAGAAAGACGAAGAAAGGATTCTACACGTACAAATGAAACGCGTCCTGATCTTCGGTGAATCACCTCTCGTGGAAGAGTATGCATCGCTCTGTATACAAAACAAACTCGAAGTCCATGTGCGGCTCAACTCTGGCGAAAAGACAACATCGCTCCCAAAGACAGTAAAGAATGTTGCAAAACCGGGGAAGACATATGACGCTGCCTTCGAACTCACCAACACATCATTTGAAGCAAAGAAGAAGAATCTCAAAGAGCTGGATAAAGCAAACGGAAGTAAGACCGTAATTCTTTCCTCATCTGTTACACTCAGCCTTGCCGAACAAGCCGGGTGGCTGAAAAAGCCCGAGCGGCTTGTCGGAATCGGGGCTTTACCTTCTCTTCTCAAGGGGTCGCTTGTTGAATTGACTCAAACTTCACACACCGACCCCCAGCATCTTCAAAGGGTAGCATCATTGCTGGAGAAGTTAGGGAAAGAACATGCCCTTGTTGCCGACGGTGTTGGAATGGTATTACCAAGGATTCTCTGCATGCTTGCAAATGAGGCTTTTTTTGCATTAATGGAGCGCGTTGCCCCATCTACAGGCATTGATACCGCCATGAAATTGGGGACGAATTACCCCAATGGGCCCGTTGAGTGGGCACAGAAAATCGGATTTCAGCAGGTTTTGGCGGTACTGGAGGCACTTTACCACACTTTCGGGGAAGACCGCTACAGAGTTGCGCCTTTGCTACGGCATATGGCATTTTCCGGCTCTCTTCCCTCTCAAATGATGTGATCTGCACCGTTTGCAACTCAAAGTTATTCCCTTATATTTATTTACACAGTTTATTTTTAAGAGAAGGAGAGATTTGGATGAAACGGATGCTGGCCGCGGTAAGTGCAGTTGTGGTGCTGGGGGGATCTGTAATGTTCGCTCAGCCGAAAATTGAGATTGTTGATGGTGCAAAGTTTGACTTCGGCGCCCTGAATAAAGGAACAACTGCCGAAAAGAACGTTGTCATAAAGAACATCGGAACGGACGTCCTGTCCGTCGGTAAAGTGGATGTCTCCTGCGGCTGCACAGGAACGGTTGTCTCGAACGACAAAATCGATCCGGGAAAGACGGGTACAGTCAAGATCACGTTCAACTCCCAGAACTTCTCCGGCCCAGTTCACAAAACGGTGACCATCAACTCGAATGCTGTAAACTCCCCGCGCACAGTGGTTGAATTCACGGCTGATGTTATCCAGGAAATCACCTTCGAGCCGAATCATTTCTGGTTCAGGGATGCCCAGGTCGGAATCGTCAGCACGGTTGCCATTACCGTGAACAACCTCGGGAAAACACCTTTGGAATTGACGGGCTTCAAGACACAGCTTCAGGGGCTAACACTCAAGATGCCTGAGAAGCCAATTGAACCCGGTGCATCAGCGCAGCTTGTTGCAGAGTTCAAACCTGCTGCCGCCAAGCAGGTTCTGAGTGACGGCGTCTTCGTAACGACAACAAATAAGTCACAGCCCCAGCTGTTCATTCAGATCTTCGGCAATATCAAGGAATTCAAGTTCGAATAGTTTCAAACAAGAGTGTACCGGAAAAAGGGACAAGGATTCTTGTCCCTTTTCTTTTTTCCTCTTTTAACTCTCGTCGCAAAGAAGTATATTTGCGAACCAATGCAGCCGCAATATCCATAATCTCACGCGAATAACATCCATGATGCAAAGCCGCAATGCTGTTATCATCAACGCACTGAGGACACCTATTGGCCGCTATGGAGGCGTTCTCAAGGATGTCAGACCAGACGACCTGGGTGCGATTATCATCAAAACCCTTGTTGAACGAAGCGGGCTAGAGCCATCGCTTATAGATGACCTTATGTGGGGATGTGCAAACCAGGCGGGCGAAGACAATCGCAATGTCGGCCGCATGAGCGCGCTGCTCGCAGGACTTCCCTATGCCGTTCCGGCAAACACCATCAACAGGCTTTGCGGCTCAAGCCTTGATGCCATTATTCAAGCAACACGTGCAGTATGGTCGGGGGATGCCGAAATTATCATAGCCGGCGGCGTTGAGAGCATGAGCAGGGCTCCGTATTCCGTCCCTAAAAACCAGAGCGGCGCATTCGGTAATGTCACGGCGTTCGATACAGCACTCGGCTGGCGTTACCCGAATCCGAAAATGCAAAAGATGTTTCCTCTCGAAAGCATGGGCGAGACAGCCGAGAACGTTGCTGAGAAATACAAAATCCAGAGAAAAGAGCAGGACGAATTTGCGCTCGCCAGTCATCAGAAGGCAGTGTATGCGCAGGCAAGCGGCAGGTTTGCCGACGAAATTGTTCCAGTTGAAATTCCTTCAAGAAAAGGACAGCCAATCCTGGTTGACAAAGACGAAGGGCCGAGAGCCGACACTTCCCTGGAAAAACTCCAGACATTGGAACCGGCATTCAGAAAAAGCGGCACAGTCACTGCCGGCAATTCATCTTCACTTAATGACGGGGCGGCTGCTGTATTGGTGATGAATGAAGCGAAAGCAAAAACTTTGGGATTGAAGCCGATGGCACGCATTGTCTCCACTGGCATCGCTGGCGTCGACCCGCGCTACATGGGGATAGGCCCTGTGCCGGCATCGCAAAAAGCTCTGCAAAAGGCAAACCTGACGATGAACACCATTGACCTGGTGGAACTCAACGAGGCATTTGCGGCTCAATCCATTGCAGTAATCCGGGACCTCGCTATTCCTTCAGGCAAACTCAACCCAAACGGAGGTGCGATTGCCCTCGGCCATCCGCTCGGTTGCAGTGGTGCACGCATTACAACAACCCTTCTCCATGAATTGAGAAGGCGTAATCTTCGCCACGGACTCGCCACCATGTGCATCGGTGTAGGTCAGGGCGTTGCTCTTACAGTCGAAAACCTCAGCTAAATCCTGACTGATGAACACACCTCTTGATGCCGCTCTGCAGTTCGTTCAATACATAAACGGACACAACATAGGCGGCATCACAGCCCTGATGACCGAGGATCACAAGTTCATTGATTCACTTGGCGCAGAGATCAAGGGGCGTTCCGCAATGCGCAATGCCTGGATCGGGTACTTTGTGATGATTCCCGACTATGCCATTTCGATTCAGGAAACATTCACCCATGATGATGTGATACTCTTTCTGGGAAAGGCCGCCGGGACATGCAATATTGCAGGAAAACTGCTCCCGGAAAATAGTTGGGAGCTCCCGCTTGCCCTGAGAGCTGTTGTCCGTGACGGAAAAATTGCCGAATGGCAGGTGTACGCGGATAACGAGCCCGTGAGAGCTATCCTCAACAAACAGGCCGGCCGTTAACAGCCCAACTCTTTGCAGAGGTGCCTGAATTAAGGCCTTTTGCATCTTTGCCATTCCGCAAACGTACAACTTCAGTATCTCTCCCGTCTTAAGAAGTTTTTGTTAATCCGGTCAACCGGAACACTCTGACCATTGTCTAACCACCAGCAAACACACACAAGGGTCGTGCGCATGCCCGCTGCCGACGAGCAGCAGCTTATTCTCCGGGTAAAGGAAGGAAGCCATGAAGCGTTTCGCGTTCTCGTGGAGCGTCACATGAAACAAGCTTATTCCATCGCCCATAGTTTCCTCGGCTGCCATGAGCATGCGGAGGATGTCGCACAGGAGTCTTTTGTCCGTGCATACAAGTCCATCGGATCATTCCGCGGAGATGCTGAATTCTCGACCTGGCTGTACAGAATTGTGACCAATCTCTCCTTGAACAAACTGAAAGCCGAAAAGCGGCGAAGCGAGAGAGAAGTGAGACACAACGAGACAACACTCTCGATTGCAGGCGGAACCAATGAACACCACCGCGGCGATCATACAGCTCATATTGAGCGGGCATTGCATGAACTCCCGACAATGCAAAGGGCTGTGGTCTTGCTCCGCCACTTTGACGGGCTATCCACCAGTCAAGTCAGCACCATTCTTGGTTGTTCAGAAGGAACGGTGAAGACTCATTTGTTTCGTGCATTGCAAAAGATGAGGAAGAAGCTGGAGTATTTGAGGACGGAACTCGCATGATGAGACATCGCAACATACAAGAACAACTTTATGATTATGTCCACGGAGATATCACCGTTGTGGATAGGACAACTATTGACCTTCACCTCGAACGCTGCACCGAATGTGCGCACTTGGTACTGTCACTCCGCACTTCATTGAAACGTAGTGCATCAGGTATTCAACCCGCAGATCAACTTCCAACCGTGTATTGGGACTCGTTCGCATCTACCGTGGAACGGAGAATAAAGCAGGATGCCGTAAACCCAGGAAAGCCACTTTCGTTGTTGGAACAAATAGTTTCCGAGATCATTGCACATCGAAAACTGGCTGCTTCTTTCGCGACTGGACTTGCAACCATCGGGATTGCCATTTTGCTGTGGAATCCATGGCAACGTACCCCCGACACCGCGCTTAAGAAGAATAACACATCCCCTGTGATGCCGGCATCAATACAGGCGGACAAGGTAAGCCAGTACTTCAGGAAATCCAAAGTCCTTCTCGTCGGAATCTCAAATCTGCGGACAACGGAGAATTACGCCATCGATCTCTCCACTGAACAGAAGCTCTCGCGTGAACTTGTGCACGAAAGCCGTTCGTTGCGCGAAGAAGACCTCGATCCACATTCCGCCGTTGTAATAAAGGATCTGGAAAAAATCCTGATAGAGCTGGCAAATATCGAAAAGTCTCGTGTACAGCCGCAGGTGGAACTTATCAGGAACGGCATTCAGCAGGAAAACCTCCTCTTTCGATTGAGAATGGCGGAGACCATAAGAGATTCCATGCATGTGATGTTTGCAGGCAACAACCAATAAGGAACCAACCATGAAAAACTTTTTCCTTCTACTCATCATTGTACTGCCGTTACTCAAGGGCTTTGCACAGGAAGGAACGCCTCAACCTGCACAGCCGTCCATTCGTACGTATTCCATTTCAGGTAAACGGGCAGTCCCGAAAGCTGCTGCTCCAGTCGTTGCTGTGATGCCGGGGGGAGTGAACCTGGCATTCGCTGACAATCAGGATGATCCGGCATACCAAAGTTACAAAGAAGCCTACAATCTCATTCTGGATGAACAGTGGGAGGATGCGCGCAGGACATTTGCATCTCTTATCAACAAATACCCGCACAGCGATTATCAGGATGATGCGAAGTACTGGTCGGCATACGCGCTGATGCACCTTGACCGCAAAAAAGCAATTGATGCCTACAAAGAGTTCATGAAAAAATATCCTGAGAGCCGCTATCTCGACGATGCGCTCGCTGATCTCGGTACACTGGAATCCGGCGGCAAGCTCCAAACAACGCCCAAGCCAACTGCAACGGCATGGGTAAGCGAAGGAGGTAAAACGGGGACATATAGTTTCACCACCCCATACGCACCAGGCATGCGAAAGGTGGAGCGGGAACTACAGCGGCTACAACGCCGGAATATGCGGATACGCATGCCCTTGGGCACAGCCACTATCGCCCCCTTTCCCCCCGACGAGAAAATGGACCCGGAACTTCGCCTGAGAATGGATGCCTTATTTGCAATAGGTGAAACGAAACAGGATGAAAAAGCTTTCGTAACGCTCAAAGAGGTCGCCGTGGATGTAAAACAGCCCCGGCAACTCCGCGAGGCGGCAATTGACGCCTTGTCCAATTTCGAGAAATTCGATGTCACGCCTGTGCTCATTGAAATCGCAAAAAATGACACAAGCGAGGAATTGCAGGCCTATGCCGTGGATTACATCGGCGCGCACAGCAAAGACAAGGATAAATCTGTCGCCCTGCTAGTTGACCTTTTCAACACCGTGCCCAAGCACCGGACAGAACAACTGGAAACTATTTTCTACAGTATTGCAGAAGTCGGTAATGACAAGGCTGTGGATTTTCTGTCACAGGTTGCCCTCAAGTACGACAACTATGAACTGCGAAGTGATGCTGTGTATCTGCTGGGCAATATCGGGGGAGAAAAAGCCCGGTCGGCATTGTATGAG
>CAZWIN010000007.1:0-23934 GCA_964633855.1 uncultured Chitinophagales bacterium | reverse complement strand
GGCCCCATCGGTGCCTTCTCAACATTGCTATTCCTGCCGTAATATTCGCAATTGCAGCGAAGAGGTTCAGCAGAAAAACTACGAAGGGAGCTGTTCCTGCTATCTGGAGCATCTTTTGTGTCGCCGGGTTGTTTAGGGAGAACGGCAGGTACAAAATGCTCCCTCCTGATGTGATAATCAGAGACCAACTGATTATTGAGAGACTGATGGGCCTGTTTATTGCTCTCATTCCTTATGATCCTTCGGTAACAGCGCGGGCAGGTCCAAACATAGACCCCGGACAATGTAGAACACAGAATTACGAATGTCAACACGGATATACAGGGATTGATACAATCTCAATCGCTTGAATATGACCCGCCCGGATGGTATAATAATCAAAGCTTATCATTCTAAGGAATGTATTACGAGCACACCACGGATTGAAGAGGAGGCCAACAATGCAAATCTATATCGGTAACCTGCCCGAAACGACAACAGATGCTGAATTACGTAGCATGTTTGAACCGTTTGGCGCGGTCCGCTCCGCCGCTATTGGAAAAGAAAAAGGATACGGTATTGTGGAAATGCCGGTGAAGTCCGAGGGCCGCGAAGCAATCGAGGCGTTGCGGGGAAAAGAGATGGAAGGCAAGCCGCTGCGAGTACGGGCACTGAAACCCGGCGATGATTTCCACACTGCAGGACACAGTACCAAGGGCGGGGGTTCAAGCGGAGGTGCGCAATTCCGCGGCAATGCCATTCCGCGGGCTGGTGGTGCACTCAGGCGCGGGGGACAACGCGGAGGATAGAAATAATAGTGAATTATGAATTGTTAATAGCTGTTTACGCGGGCTCAGGCAATAAATAATGTTGGCTTGAGGTCTTTTTCGGGCTTCTCTCCTTCATAGTACACACGCTCGAGAAAAAGTCCGGATGGAGGCGCTGTCAACCGTGCCGGTTTGTCCGACTTCTGCACAAAGAATGTTGTAAGCTCGTTGGGCGTAAGTTTCCCCCTCCCCACTTCTGCAATCACTCCAACCATCTGCCGCACCATCTTCCAGATGAAGTGCGACCCGACAATACGGATGAGAATTAACGCGCCATCTTCCTTCAACTGTATGTGTTCGACAAGAACCTTTGTGGACTTTTCCTCCGGGTCGTCGGCGGTAAATGATTGAAAGTCCTTCATGCCGACAAATAGTGCAGCGGCTTCCTGCATCTTCCGGAAGTCAAGCCTGTCTTTTATCCACCAGACATAACGCTTTCCAAAGGCTGTCCGGCGGCGCGCAATCTGGTAGATGTAGCTCCGCGCCGCGGCATCATGCCGCGCATGAAATTTCGGATGAGTTTTCTCCACTTCAATAATATTGATATCGGCGGGAAGCTCATCGTTCATCTTCAGCCGGATAATTTCAGGCGCGAGGACGGTTTTCACTTCAAGATGCGCTACTTGCATCAACGCGTGAACACCTGCATCCGTGCGGCCTGATCCGTAGAATTCAAACTCGTCCGTCGCAAACACCTTCCGCGCTGCAGCGATGATCTCTCCCTGCACCGTGCGCGCATTCTTCTGCACCTGCCATCCGCTGTAGCGCGTGCCTTCATACTCAAGAGTGACTTTGAAACGTGCCATGGGTGTGCTTTTGATTGTTGATTCAAGTTAAAGTGATTGAGCCCGAATTGCAATACGCATGCATCTTAACCTCTCCAATAACGGGCGAACACAGGTGATACTGAAAAGGAAGGATGTTCACTGATTTGTTGAACTGAATCTGTTTCGATCCATTCTTTCTGTGTGATTGGTGTTCTATCCTTTGACGGGAAAATGCTTCTTGTAACACCACTCCATCAGAATTCGTATATTGGCAAGGTTCATTTCTTTCTTCCGTACATTGACAATAGTGTTATGACAACCGTTGCGACTTCTGCATCCCGTGGAAAACTCATTCTCGCGTTTGCTGCAGTGTACGTGGTCTGGGGCTCCACGTACCTCGCAATCCGTTTTGCCATTGAAACTATTCCCCCATTCCTGATGGCGGGAATGCGCTTTTTGACTGCCGGCAGCATTCTCTACACTGCCATGCGTCTCCGGGGCGAGGCCGCGCCTTCCCTCATTCAATGGCGCTCCGCTGCAGTAGTCGGAATTCTGATGCTTGTCGTCGGCAACGGTGGTGTGACCTGGGCGGAGCAGGTTGTTCCCTCGGGGATTACATCGCTCCTCGTTGCAACCGTTCCGCTCTGGATGGTAATGCTGGATTGGCTCTGGCACGGCAACGCCAGGCCGAACGGGCGTATCGTCACCGGCCTCGTTCTTGGCATTTTCGGAACATTCGTTTTGATAGGCCCAACCAACCTTTCCAGTGAAACTGCATACGACCTTGCGGGTGTCGGCGCTCTCCTTGTTGCAACGCTCGGCTGGTCCTTCGGTTCGCTTTTTTCAAAAACGGCGCCGCTTCCGCGTTCACCCTTTCTCGCCACGGCAATGGAGATGCTTTCGGGTGGCGCTGTATTGGTTGTCCTGAGTATTGTCACCGGGGAAACCGCCCGTCTGCATATCGACGCTCTTTCAGCACGATCTGCTCTCTCTTTTGTGTACCTTGTTCTCTTCGGATCGTTGATTGGGTTCACTGCATACATCTGGCTGCTGCATGTAACAACACCGGCGAAGGTTGCTACATACGCATACGTCAACCCGGTCATCGCGCTGTTTCTTGGCTGGGGGCTTGCCGGCGAATCGTTGACGATACAATCCTTTGTGGCTGCTCTCATCATTCTGGCAGCCGTGGTTCTTATTGTTACCAACCCACAACAGAAAGCGCGTACCAATGGAAATGCTTAAGAACATTGATGTCCTTTCTTTTGACTGCTACGGCACTTTGATTGACTGGGAAACCGGATTGATGCACGCGCTGCGTCCGTTCGTTGAGGCGCATGGAATTACGGCGGATGAAGAACAGCTTCTTGGGTTATACGGAAAGCTCGAAGCCGCGGAAGAGCAGGGTGAGTACAAGAACTACACATCCGTATTGCAGGCAGTGGCGCGCAAGATCGGGCAGACGCTCGGTTTTTCGGTTTCCGATACCGAAGCCAACGTATTGGTACACTCCCTCGGCAACTGGCCTCCTTTTCCCGACACCGTCGAGACACTGCAGATACTGAAGAAGAAATACAGACTGGCAATCATCTCGAACACCGATGACGACCTCTTTCGCCGTACGCAGGAGCGGCTCGGGGTGAATTTTGACTGGATTATTACAGCAGAACAGGTTGGATCGTATAAACCTTCCCCGCGTAATTTCGTGCATGCACTTGAACGCATCGGGACCATCCCGGAACGAATTCTGCACGTTGCCCAAAGCCTCTACCACGATATTCCCGCGGCAAGATCTATGGGCATAAAAACCGTGTGGATTGACCGGCGTTACAAGAAGGCCGGTTCCGGTGCGACACTCCCGGCCGATGCCGCTCCAGATCTTGCAGTACCGAGTTTACGAACCCTTGCGCGGCTTTTGCAGATAGTATAGTATGGAACGCCTACTTTACAGGAGCCATTATGAACGAAACCCCAAAGCAATACACCTCAAGGCTTCTCAGTTATATCGAGGGAAGGAAGCCGTTGCGTGTTATTGCTGCAACTCCGGCAAAACTCAAGACATTGACAAGGGGTATATCGGGCAAGCAGTTGAGAAAGCGGCCGGCTCCCGGGGTGTGGTCTGCTGTTGAGATCATCGCCCATCTTGCGGAAACTGAGCTGGTCATCGGATACCGCATACGAAAAATCCTGGAGAAGAGCGGCACGCCCATTCAGGCATTTGAGCAGGATCTGTGGCAGAAAAGCGCGGGCTACCTCCACAACAATCCCGCCCTGGCACTTGAGCTTTTTGCAACACTGCGGAAGAGCAATGTACGGCTCCTCACATCGCTTCCGCGGAGAAAATGGAAGTGTTACGGTATGCATGCAGAACGCGGCAAGGAAACGATTGAGAAGGTGGTACATCTCGAGGCCGGACACGATATCAACCACCTGCGCCAACTCCGAAGATTGGTTGGCTAAATCTTCAGAGGTGCGATCGGGAGGGGGCTGGTATTCTACAGGCCGGAAGTCATCAACTGTTTTCTCTCTGCAATCATTTTTGCATCATTCAACCATGAGCGGCGCACCATGTTGCTCCACGGTTTAACCAGAAACCAGTAGGCTGCAAATTTTTTCCTTGCAGAAGCATCCTCTACCAGAATTCTTGACTCTGTGTATATCCGGCTTTTTCCCGCGATGGTTTTTTCCGCGCCAAAGACAACCGCTATTTTTGCATGATCGGCGCAATGTACGATATTCCATTGGGCCCCACCCGCACACTCCATCAACCCGCCGCCAATGCGCCAGGGCTGGGAAATCAATCCGATGATAAGATGTTCGGGCCAGGACTCCTCAAGTAATGCAAAGCCGTTACCAAGAAAGAACTGCTTGAGGGTTCCTTCCGACTTCATCCCGCGGATACTCACAAGCAGGCGTGCAAGCACGCTATCAACGGGAGTGTTGACTAACGCATCATAGGAATGGTGCTGATCCGCATTGGCATCAACAGAATAAGCAGTCCTCCACTGATACTCACCGAGATAAGCATCCAGCCGGGACATACCCCCCGATGTTACCGGTGTTCCTTTCATGCAGAGGCCTCTTGCGCGCGCTTGTAGAATTCAAATTGTGAACGAATGGGCGGCCCTCCCGACCTGCGATGATTGGACCCGTCCGCATGAAGCACACGCGCCTTCACATTATCCGAAAGTTGCAGCGATAACACGTCCATCACTTGTTTCCGTATATCCGCATGAAGGATGGGGAATGCAACCTCGATGCGGCTGTTCAAATTCCTCGGCATCCAGTCAGCGCTGGCGAGGAATAACTCCGGTTCACCGCCGTTCTCAAAACGGTAGATGCGCGCATGCTCAAGGAAACGATCAATAATACTGACCACTTCAATGTTTTCGCTTAACCCCGGAACTCCGGGGCGCAAACAACATATTCCCCGCACTATCAACTGTATCCGTACTCCGGCCTGCCCGGCAAGGTAGAGCTCTTCAATAACCTGGGGATCAACCAGCGAATTCATCTTGGCAATAATGCCGGAAGGCTTTCCGGCCCGCGCATGATCGGACTCCCTGCGTATTCGCCCGATAAATTCCGCGCGCATGTGTTCGGGGGCTACGAGTAAATGTTTGTAGTCGACGACTTTTTCTTTGCCTGTGATTCTATCAAAAAGGCCGGCCACATCAGAAGTCATGCCCGCATGAGAGGTAAATACTCCGAGGTCGCAGTACACGCGCGCCGTTCGATCATTGTAATTCCCGGTACCAAGATGGCAATAGTGTTTTGTTGCTCCATTCTCGTTGCGGGTAACAAGCATAACCTTGCAATGGGTCTTCAAATTCTTTACGCCATAGATGACGCTCACACCTGCTTCCCCCAAGACACGGGCCCAGCCGATATTCCGTTCCTCATCGAAACGCGCTTTCAGTTCAACCAGCACAGTTACCTGCTTGCCGTTGCGGGCTGCCAACGCGAGCGCCGCCGCAATATGCGAATCACTGCTTACCCTGTACAGCGTCCCTTTGATTGCAGTTACCGCCGGATCATTTGCCGCCTCTTGCAAAAACTTCGCAACGTATGAAAAGCTCTGATAAGGATGATGCACCAACACATCGCTCTTCTTAATAGTATCAATGATCGTGCCTCCCGATTCAAATATCTGAACGTTCGCGGGCGGCATAGGTTGGTACATCAGGTCGGGACGGTCAACGACGGAAGGGAGCTGCATGAAGTCGGAAAAGGAGTGATACCTCGCCCCGACAAACATATGCTGTCGTTTCACCTTTAGCACTTTGGCAAGTTCTTCTATAATGTCCTGCGGCATTGCCGGATCATACAGGAACCGTGTCGGCGGGGCTTTCTTTCGCCGCTGAAGCCCCTCAATGATCGATTGCAGAATATCCTGCGATCCCACCTCATCAAGATCCAGTTCTGAATCCCGCACAATCTTGATCTCATAACAACCCAGCGTATCGTGGCCCGGGAAAAGCACATCGAGTGAAAGACGGATAATGTCGTCAATCATGATGACCGCTGTGAAGTTCCCTTCCCCGGGGAGTTTGACGAAACGGTCAACAACATTCGTCGGGACACGCACGAGGGCAAGGCCGGGCCGGGCATCCGGTTTGGCTTTGATTTTCAGTGGTATGCAAAAATAGAGGGCTCCATTTTCAAGCTGGGGGAATGCTGTAGCATCATCAAGCATTACCGGAGAGAGGAGTGGCTGCAGCGTTGATGTGAAGTATGATAACGCATGCCGCCGTTGCTCGCCGGCAATGGCCGCGTCACTGAGAATCACAACTCCCGCAGCGGCAAGCGCCGGAAGGACTTTGTTGCGATAACAATCGCCCAAATTCTCATGTGCTTGATGGACACGTTCGCCGATTGCCGCCATGAGTTCCGAACTGCTCATGCCGTCGGGCCACTGCTTCTCCACGCCAGCCTCGATTGCCCGCCGCACCAGCGCCACACGCACCATGAAAAACTCATCCAGGTTTGAAGCAAAGATGGCAAGAAATTTCAATCGCTCAAGGACGGGAACGGAAGGATCAAGCGCCTCTTCGAGAACGCGATTGTTGAAATCGAGCCAACTGAGTTCGCGGTTTATGAGCAGCTGCGAGGGTGCGGTATGAGGTCTTTTGTCGGTCAACACAGGTTGGGCAGTTGTTCTGGTCATAGTGTTCAAAAAGCAATGCAAGTATAACAGAATTGCCGGTGAAAGTACAGATGCTTGCGCAGCCTAAACTTTATCCGGCAGTCCGGACGCTCTCAGAATTCAAATAATACAATGGCATGATGATTCGACACCCGTTTCTCTATGGATTGCATGTCGTTGATTTTGTATCTTGTTCCGTTCATTGTTCTTCAACATACCGGCTTTTATGGAAAATACTGAAAAACTACAGGCCTTATTGGAAGCATTCGGCCCGAATGCAGGCATGGTGGAAGAATTACTCAGGGAATACCTTGGTAATCCGGCAGCCGTAAGCAAAAGCTGGCAACAGTATTTTGCAGAAGTCCTCGGCCCGAAAAAGGGAAACGGTTCGTCTTCGCTTTCGGCAACTCCCATCCCTCCACAACCACCGCGTCAACATTCCGATGCACCTTCTTCAAGCGAGCAAGCTACTGTCATCCGTGGCGTCGCTGCAAAGATTGTAGAGAACATGGAGGCAAGCCTTTCGCTTCCGACAGCAACTTCCGTCCGGACTCTGCCGGTAAAGGTACTTGAAGAAAACAGAAGACTGCTGAACCAGTACCTCGGTATACGCACAGGACAAAAGATTTCCTTCACACATATCATCGCCTGGGCAATTGTCAAGGGATTGATGGACCACCCGAACCTGAACGCGGCTTTTGCACGCATTGAAGGTATTCCTCACAAAACAGAACGTCCCCAGGTAAACATCGGCCTTGCAATTGACTTGACCAGGAAAGACGGAACGCGGTCGCTTGTCGTGCCGAATGTAAAAAATGCAAACGGGATGGACTTCGCTCGATTTGTCGGAGATTATGATTCCATCGTCCGCAAATCACGCACGAACTCCCTCGATCCCTCCGACTTTCAGGGAACATCCATCACCCTGACAAATCCAGGAACTGTCGGGACTATTGCTTCCATCCCGCGGCTGATGCCCGGACAGGGCGCA
The DNA here is from genome assembly GCA_964633855.1 of uncultured Chitinophagales bacterium. Taxonomy (GTDB): domain Bacteria; phylum Bacteroidota; class Ignavibacteria; order UBA10030; family UBA6906; genus CAZWIN01. Next base: position 16,224 of record CAZWIN010000007.1, on the reverse strand, counting down.
ATCATCGCCACTGGAGCCATCAACTACCCGGCAGAAAACCACGGGATGTCGGACGAATCTCTCTCTGCATTGGGCATCAGCAAAGTGATGACCATGACGTGTACATACGATCACCGGGTTATTCAGGGCGCCGAATCGGGACAATTTCTTGCGCGCGTGCATTCGTTGTTGCTCGGCGAAGAACAGTTCTATGACCAATTGTTTGCCGATCTGAAAATACCCTATGAGCCGTTCCGCTGGACAAAGGACACGGCCCCTTCGCCCGCCGCAGGCAATCACAGCCTTGAACAAATTGAGAAACAGGCGCGCGTATTGCAACTTATCAATGCATACCGCGTGCGTGGGCACCTGATTGCCCATCTTGATCCCCTTGTACACGAGCCACACAATCACCCCGAATTGGATCCGGCATACTACGGTCTATCCATGTGGGATTTCGACCGCGAATTCGTCACTGGCGGACTAGGGGGAAGGCCGCATGCAACTCTTCGTGAAATTCTTGACATCCTGCGCGGCACCTACTGCGGAAATATCGGCGTGGAGTATATGTTCATCCAGGACCCGGCCCAAAAGCAGTGGCTTCAGGAACGGATGGAGCCCATCCGCAATGAAATGCCTCTCGATGACAACTTAAAAAAGCGCATCCTTGCCAAACTCACGGCGGCGGAAGGGCTGGAAAAATTTCTGCATACAAAATTCATCGGCCACAAGCGCTTTTCGCTTGAAGGTGCTGAAACGCTGATGCCTATTATTGATGTGCTATTGGAGGATGCGGCAGAAACAGGGGTGGAGGAAATCGTCATCGGTATGGCACATCGCGGTCGGCTCAACGTCCTGGCGAATGCCATCGGCAAATCGCTTGCGAAATTGTTTTCTGAATTTGAAGGATACGTTGACCCCGGCACCACCCAGGGTTCCGGTGATGTGAAGTATCATCTTGGAGCTCAGGGAAAACACCAGACATCAACCGGCAGATCCATCACTGTCGCAGTTGCGCCAAACCCGAGCCACCTTGAGGCGGTCAATCCTGTGGTTGAGGGAATTGTGCGCGCCAATCAGGATCGCAGGGGCGATACCAGCCGCGAACGGGTTATCCCCGTTTTGATTCATGGCGATGCCGCTTTTGCCGGACAGGGAATCATTTCCGAAACACTGAACCTTTCTCAACTACAGGGATATCGCACCGGCGGAACGATCCACATCATCATTAATAACCAGATCGGCTTTACCACTTCGCCGGACGACGCACGTTCAACTCCCTACTCTACTGATGTGGCCAAAATGGTGCAGGCACCGATTTTTCACGTCAATGGAGATGACCCCGAAGCCTCCGTGCGGGTAACACGACTGGCGTTCGAATACCGGCAGCGCTTCAAAAAGGATGTTGTTATTGATATGTTCTGCTACCGCCGCCATGGGCACAATGAGGGCGATGAGCCGAGTTATACCCAACCGTTGCTCTATAAAAAAATCCGCCAGCATCCATCAGTCCGACAGTTATATGCAGAAACGCTTCTCCGCTTTGGCACCATAACGCAGGAAGATCTCGCTACGGTAAATGAACATTCTCGCTTGCGTTATGAACGGGCATTTGAGGCGGCACAAAAGCGGGAAATGCACTTCACCCCGGATGTCCCGCTTGCTGTTTCGCCAGAGGAACTGGAAGCTGCCCAACCTCTCGATGCGACGCATATCCCACTTGACACTGTGCAGGAAGTTACACGTGCGCTGACCACCGTGCCCGATGGCTTCACACTGAACCCGAAACTTTCCCGCATGCTTGATGAACGGCGGATGACGCTGGAACATTCTACTGGCATTGACTGGGCATTCGCCGAAGCCCTTGCATTCGGCTCATTGGTAAGAGAGGGAACGCCGGTACGGTTAAGCGGGCAGGATAGCGGCAGGGGAACGTTCAGCCAGCGGCATCTTATTTTGTGTGATGCCAGCACCGGCAGAGAATATTCACCACTCAACAATGTACGAGCCGGGCAAGCACCATTTGCAGTGTATGACAGCCTGCTCTCCGAGGCCGCCGTCCTTGGTTTTGAATTCGGATACAGTGTTGCTGATCCGCTTGCACTTGTCCTCTGGGAAGCGCAGTTCGGCGATTTCGCCAACGGCGCCCAGGTGATTATTGACCAGTTTATTGTTGCATCGGAATCAAAATGGCGCGAACATTGCGATCTTGTTCTGCTTCTCCCGCACGGATACGAAGGCCAGGGCCCGGAGCACTCCAGCGCCCGGCTGGAGCGCTTTCTGCAGCTCTGTGCCGAGGATAATATTCAGGTGTGCAATTGTTCCACTCCGGCACAATACTTCCACGTGCTGCGCCGCCAGATGCGCGATAATCGCCGCAAACCTCTCGTCATCATGACTCCGAAGAGTTTATTGCGGCACCCCAAGGCTGTTTCAACAATTGAGGATATTACCGGCGGCATGTTCAACGAGCTTTTGGATGACACGGTGCCGGTACAGAAGCCGGAAAGAGTTGTTTTCTGCAGCGGGAAAGTGTATTACGATCTGCTTGCTGAACGCGCCAAACACGATGATTGCCGTACGCTCCTGGTCAGGATTGAACAGTTCTATCCTTTCGCTTCAGATAAAGCAATTGCACTGTCAAGAAAATATCGGGCGGTCAAAGATATCGTCTGGGCTCAGGAAGAAGCAATGAACATGGGGGCGTGGACATTCCTGCAACCTCTTCTCCGCGATTGTCTGCAAGACGGACAAACCCTGCGCTATGTCGGAAGGAAGGCAAGCGCCAGTACGGCAACGGGTTCCCTGAAAATCCATATGGCAGAACAGGAAGAGCTTGTCAGAAGAGCCCTGTTATAATTGACGAATAGAGATCTATTTCGGTATTTTTCAGGTCGGCCGTGTGAACGGTCGACCTGTGTTTTTTCCGGATTGCCAAATGTCTGATCACCTTAACATAGAAAGCATTTTTTCGCCAGGTGGGGCGCTTTCATCCATCAGCAATTTCGAGCATCGTCCCCAGCAGGGAACAATGGCCCTTGCGATTGCAGACGCACTCGAAGCGCGAAGCCACCTCATGGTAGAAGCGCCGACTGGCGTTGGAAAAACCGTGGCATACCTGGTACCCGCGATCCTCCACGCACTTGATAACGGCCGCAAGGCGATAGTTTCAACTCATACGAAAAACCTTCAAGAGCAATTGCTCACCAAAGACATTCCTTTGGTCCGTTCCATACTCGGCCGGGATTTCAGTGCATGTGCTTTGAAAGGCAGAACAAATTACCTCTGCACAACACGGCTCCGCGCAACAACAGGCGTAACACGTTCGCTCTTTTCTAAGGATGAGTCCGATGAACTCCGGCGGATTGTTGAGTGGTCGAAAACAACTGTCGATGGAGATGTCGAAACCCTGGGTTTCAGGCCGAGCCCCGGATTGTGGGCAAGTGTTTGCTCCGAGAAAGGGGTGTGCAGTTCTGCCACTTGCAAATCCGGGTGCTTCTTTCAACGCATCAAGGAGCGCGCGCGGTCATCTCAACTTCTCATTGTCAACCATTCGCTTTTCTTTTCGCTGCTGGCCATTCAAAAGTCCGAGGAGTTTTTTCTCTTTGAAAACGACTTTGTCATTTTCGATGAAGCCCACACGCTTGAGTCCGTAGCCGGAAGCGTGATCGGCAAAAGAATTTCCCAATCACAGATCGTTGCTTTACTTCACAGGCTGTACAACAGAAAGACGCGCAAAGGCCTTCTTGCGCGGGAGCAAAAGCACTTGCGCGATACCTGTGCTTCGGCCGAGAATACCGTTGTTGCCTTTTTTGATTCAATCGAGAACGCACTCGCCTCGATGCGTGCACAACCTTCGCCCCGCCGGACCAGCGCCACAGCCGAGGCTATGGTGCGCATCAGGCACCCGCATCTTGTTGAAGACATCGTTACACATCCTCTTGCAGACCTTCAGCAAAAGATACTTGCTGTTGAAGAAACCCTTTCAGGCGAAGTGATACGCGCAGAGCTCGCCGGAGTACGCCGGGCTCTCTGGGAAGCGCAGGTTCTCATCGGGGAGTTTCTTGATCACGCAGATGCCGGGCACACATACTGGATAGAGCGCTTGCCACCAAACGGAAGCCTTGCGCTTTGTGCGGGCCCGTTTGATATTGCGGGATCACTTACACCGCTCTTGTTCAAAAAGAACTCTTCCGTCATCTTAACAAGCGCGACACTCTCCATTAACGGCTCTCTGAACTATGCGCAATCACGCCTTGGGGCAGAGCGTATGACCGGTCTGGCACTTGATTCACCGTTTAACCTTCGGCGACAGATGAGGCTGTGCGTTGCCCGGGGCATCCCGGAACCTGATGCCCCCGCATTTCATCGCGCCCTTCCCGAGTGGATTACCCGCTGTGTCGAGCGAAGCGACGGACGCGCGCTTGTGCTGTTTACCAGCAACGCTCTTATGCAACAAACCGCATTGTCTGTGGCAAAACTGTTTGAAGGGCGCGGTTGGCCGCTGTTGGTTCAGGGAACAACAATGGAAAGAGGTGATTTGTTGAAGGAATTTAAACACAATATCCGATCCGTGTTGTTTGGCCTTGACAGCTTTTGGATGGGCATTGATGTGCCGGGCGAAGCTCTCGAGCATGTGATTATCACGCGGCTTCCCTTCGCCGTGCCGACCCACCCGCTTGTTGAAGCACGGATAGAGTTAATTGACCGGCGGGGTGGTGATCCATTCAAGGAGTACACGCTTCCGGAAGCGCTGTTAAAATTGCGACAAGGGGCTGGACGGCTCATTCGCTCAGCATCCGACAGAGGAATCGTTACCATTCTCGATTCACGCATGATGAACCGCTGGTATGGAAAATATTTTTTTTCTTCCCTTCCTCCCTGTCGCGTTGAGCTTATGGATGATAACGGCGAGATTCATGACGTTGAACCCGACTTATCCCGCGATTCAGATGAACGCTAACTGATTGCAAGTGCATCAATTATGAGAATGTTGCCTCCACCGATTGCCCGACTACTTCGCTTTCCCGGGGAACCGTGCCTGAGGGGGTAGCCTCCCGGGAAGGATGTTTTCCGCGCGGCCAGCTTGACTTTTTTTCACATGGATATTTGAAAAGTCAAAGGAATGTACTATCTTCACCTCGACTATTGCACTTGCGAAAAGCGCAGTTCACGATTCCCCACCAATAATTATGCAGGAGGTTCAATGGCCAAAGCAATGTCAAAGGCCCAATTGGTCGCCCACTTCGCGAAGAAGTTTGACCTGAAGAAAAAGGTCGCGGCGGCAATGTTCGAAGAGCAAGCACGGCTTGCGTACAAAGAAGCACGGAATTCATTCACCATTCCCGGCATCGGCAAACTTGTGCTCGTTGACCGCAAAGCCCGCATGGGCCGCAACCCGGCAACAGGCCAGACCATCCAGATCCCGGCAAAAACAGTGGTAAAGTTCCGCGTCGCAAAAGCCTGCAAAGAAGCAGTGCTTCCCAAGAAGCCCGCACCGAAGGCAGCACCAGTCATGCAGCCCACGATGTAAACCGGCTTTCCTGTATCTACTTTATCGGGTCCCGCCACGCAGGCGGGACTTTTTATTTTCATCCGATGGACCAGAGGGTTCGTTGAATGTCTGAATGTGCTTTTGTACATTAGGTCGCGATGAAAAACCCCATAACCGCCATACGGACATTTATTGCTTCCATGGGCCCGGTTGAACAGGCTCAGATTGTATCTTCCACGGCGGTGATAGTTTCCATGGGCACCATCGTTGCCTCCATGATTCTCACGAATCAGGAACCGCGCCTGATGGATTTCATCAGCCTCCTCACCATCGGGCTTATCGGTTTCACCAGCGTGTATTTTACCCTGAGTTATGCGCGGCAGCTTGACGAACAGCGCAAACAACTTCTCGCATTGAACACCATCGCCGCGGCGGTCAACCGGGTGGTCCAGCTCGATCCCGTACTACAGACTGCACTGACAAAAACAGTGGAGCTGCTCGGTACAAATTTCGGATGGATTTACATGCTCGAAGGAACCCATCTCGTTCTGAAATGTTCGCGCGGAACCGATTTGGATTTTCTTTCCGTTCAGCCCATTGCCGGCGAGTCCTCGGCCTGGCTGCACCAACCGCGCGTTCAACGCGAGCGGCTTCACGAAAGCAACACGCGATTCCACGCAGAGCTGAAATCCCTCGGAATCCAGTTTTGGGCTTCCATTCCACTCAAATCCAAAGATGCTGTCGCGGGGACACTCATTGTCGCAGGCAGTGATTTTGACATGTTCTCCGCGAAACAGGCCGACCTGATGGAAGCGTTCGGCAACCAGATCAGCGTCGCCGTCAACAACGCACAACTCTTTGAGCGTTTGAAACAATCCGAACGCCGGTACGCCGACCTTTTTGAAAATTCACCGGACATTTATCTGAATGTTGACCGCCAACACAATATCATCGGTTGCAATACAACGGGTGCCGACATGCTGGGTTTCTTCAAGGATGAACTTGTCGGAAAGCCGTTCGAGATGTTGTTCATGCCTGAACGCCAGGCGGAGGTAACAACGCTGGTGACCGGAATGTTCGATGAAGGGGCGGGGATGCGTGATGTGGAAGAACAGATGATGATGAAGAACGGGACGGCCATTTCCGTGAATCTCAATTCAACGCTGGTGTTTGATGAGAACGGAAAAAGTATCAATGCGCGCATTGTCGCGCGCGACATTACCGAGCGGAAGAAAATGGAAGGCGCTCTTTTGCATGCCCAGAAGATTGACAGCATTGGAAACCTTGCCGGAGGCATTGCACACGATTTCAATAATATCCTCGCATCAATTCTCGGATCGGCAAGTATCATGCGCAGAAGAATGACAGAGGAGGAAAAGCTCTACAAGTATGTTGAAATTGTGGAGGTTGCAGCACGGCGCGGTTCCTCCCTGACACGGCAACTTCTGACTTTTGCGAGGAAAACGGACACTTATACCAAACCTGTTGACATGAACTCTGTTATCAGGGAAACCGTGCAGTTGTTTGAGCGAAGCATCAGCAAGAACATCATCGTGGAGATGAATCTTACTTCCGAAAACGTGCTTGTTAATGGCGACGACGGCCAGATCCAGCAATCCCTGTTAAACCTTCTGCTGAATTCACGGGATGCCATGCCAGACGGTGGCACGCTTACTATTCACAGTACTATTGTCATGGCCGATGCCCATACCGCCGGCCAGTTTCTTTCTGTCAAACCCGGTGCGTATGTCGAAGTGCGCGTTTCGGACACGGGCAAGGGTATTGACGCCGTGACGCAAAACCGTATCTTTGAACCATTCTACACTACAAAAGATACCGGTACCGGGCTGGGCCTTTCAGTGCTCTATGGCGTGGTCAGGAATCATGGTGGTTTCATCAATCTTGACAGTGCCGTAGGCCGGGGAACAACGTTCTCGCTGTATTTTCCAAGAAGCGATGCAAAAATCCTCGCCGCGAGAAAACAACGGCAACAGCGGCTCCCGCGCGGCACGGAACACATTCTGCTTATTGAAGACGAGGAAAGTGTTTCGGTGATTGCCTGCGATTTGCTCTCAGACCTGGGATACACTGTTTCGATTGTCCCGGACGGGCAAGCCGGCGTTGATATGTACCGTACACGTCTGGCATCCATCGACCTTGTCCTGCTTGACATGAATATGCCGTTGATGGGGGGAAAGGAGACGTTTGAGAAGCTCCGTAAAATAAATCCCGGTGTCAAGATCATTATTGTCACGGGGTACGGCAAGACGGTCATTGATCCCTCTATCTTTCCGGGCGAGGTCAATGGCTTTATCCAAAAGCCGTTCCAGTTGGAAGATCTTGCCGCAAAGGTTCGCAGTGCCCTTGACACCCGTACAATGGAAACAGAGTTTTCTTCGTAACACAACCACCGCTCTGTCGTAACAACGACGGAGCTCACAACATAACAGGTTCCGCCGAGTCATGGATTCATTCGTTGCTGGGTTAAAGCGCGCACGCGAAGCAAAGCGCATGTCGTTATCTGACGTTGCCGATTCAACGCTGATCAGCCTCAAGTTTCTCGAGGAGATCGAGCGCGGTAACTTTACCTTCCTTCCACAAACCTATGTCCGCGCGTTTATCCGTGATTATGCCAAGGCGGTGGATGTAAATCCTGAAGAGATGATGAGGCGCTTGGACGAGGAAGTTGCCGGAGCGACAACAAAAGCAACCCCAAAAAAGGAAGCGTCGCCCACTCTTCCTCCACTGGAGCCCGCACAACCCCTTCCTCCTCCGAAGGAGCAATCCGCCTCTGTTACTCCGCGCGCTGCACGCGCTGCAACACTGGTGATCATCATACTGGCGGTTGCTGTTGCGCTATGGAATCTGCTCAACAGAACCTCCGAAACATCTGTGGAAGAGATTCCTTTTGACAAGGTGCTGAAGGAACAAACGCCCGCTGCGCAGGACACAACAACCAATGAGCACGCACCTTCCCCAGCAAAACCGGATACTCTGACGCTTCTCGCCGTTGCGCGTGACAGTGTATGGGTGCAACTTGCCATTGACAACACAACCGCCCGGAAATACATCATGAAACCGAATTCACGAAGAAGCTGGAAAGCAGCGGAAAAGTTCTCCGTTACTCTTGGCAATGCAGGAGCAGTCGATTTCACTTTAAATGCAAAGACCCTCGGCAAACTCGGCAAACCGGGCGCCGTGGTTCGCAACGTTGAGATTTCACATGCCACCCTCGGCAAAAAGTAACTGCAGTATGTATTCATGAGCGCCCTTTCCTCCAACCTGATACGGCAGGCAGAAAAGCTTCGACGGGAGATTCATGAGCACGATTACCGTTACTACGTGCTCAATGAACCGGTAATCTCGGACGAACAGTACGATCGCCTCATGCGCGAGCTCCAAGAGCTTGAATCAAGGCACCCTGAACTTCAGTCGCCGGATTCGCCGACACAACGCGTAGGCGGGCAGCCAACGAAATCCTTCCCTGCTGTACAACACGACCCACCGATGCTCAGCCTGGCAAATTCGTACTCCGAAGGGGAGATTCGCGATTTCGACCGGCGGGTTCGTGATATGCTGAAGGGCGCAACGCCGCGATACATGGCTGAGCTGAAGTTCGATGGTGTTGCAATAGCCCTACGGTACAGAGGCGGCGTATTTGTGCAGGGCGCCACCCGCGGCGATGGAGTACAGGGCGATGATATCACCCAAAATCTCAGGACCATCCGCAGCTTACCGCTGCGTTTGCGCTCGAGGGACCCCTTATTGTCAGATATTGATGTGCGCGGCGAAGCATTTATGGAGCGGCGGGATTTTGACAAACTGAATAAACAACAAGCAAAACTTGGAGAGAAGGTTTTCATCAATCCTCGAAACACGACCGCGGGGACGCTTAAACTTCAAGACTCCCGGATTGTGGCCTCACGCCCAATCCGCTTTTTTGCCTACTCGCTATACGCTTCAGGGAAAAAACTCGTCAGCCATTCGGAAAACCTGAAGGTTCTGGCGCAACTCGGGCTGCCGGTGAACAATCAATCGCGGGTGTGCAAGAGTATTGATGATGTCATCCGTTTCTGGAAGACTTGGGAGGAGAAGCGGGACTCGCTGCCGTATGAAATTGATGGCGTCGTCATCAAGGTAGACTTGCTCGAACATCAACGCATACTGGGAAACATAGCAAAGAGTCCACGCTGGGCGATTGCATTCAAGTTCACTTCGCGTAAAGCGGAAACAGTGCTCAAAGGCATTACGCTGCAAGTAGGCCGGGTCGGAACTATCACACCGGTTGCTGAATTGGAGCCTGTATTTGTGGGCGGATCAACCGTCAGCCGCGCTACACTGCATAATGTTGACTACATCGCCGAACTTGATCTCCGGGTTGGTGACACTGTCATTGTGGAAAAAGGCGGAGATGTCATACCGAAGGTCAGCGGTTTTGTTCAGGCAAAGCGTCCGAAAGGTGCAAGATCTTTCAGCATGCCGAAGGCTTGCCCTGAATGTGGTTCCACAATCTACCGCCCGGAGGATGAAGCCAACTACTTTTGTGAGAACACGGAATGTCCCGCCCAGGTCAAGGGACGCATAGAGCATTTTGCCCATCGCGGTGCAATGGATATCGAAGGCCTCGGCGAAGCAGTTGTTGAACATGTTGTCGCCCTGAAGTTGGTAAAAAATTATGCCGACCTGTATTCGTTAAAGAGGCACCGCCAAACACTGGTTGACCTCGACAGGTGGGGAGAGAAAAGCACGGGCAATCTGCTTGAAGCAATAGAGAAAAGCAAAAGCCAGCCGTTTCATCGTTTGCTTTTCGCTCTCGGTATCCGGCATGTTGGCTCGGGAGTTGCACAAACCCTTGCCGAAAATTTTCCTTCTATGAAGACACTGCAGGAAGCAAAAGCAGGGGAGCTTCAAGCTGTGCAAGCCATAGGCCCGCGTATTGCTGATAGCATTATCCATTTCTTTGCAGATAAGCATAACCGGGAAATAGTCCGCCGACTGATGGATGCCGGCGTAACCATGGCGGCAACACGTCCTGTGGCAGGAAGGCTCACCGGCAAGACATTTGTGTTGACGGGAACCTTGCCGACGTATTCACGCGAAGAGGCAAAAAGTATTATTGAGAAAAACGGCGGGAAGGTTGCTTCGGGAGTGAGTAAGAATGTGCATTTTGTGCTGGCGGGTGAGGATGCGGGTTCAAAGCTGGAGAAAGCAAAATCGCTCAAGCTCACAATCATTAACGAAGACGCGTTCAAAACAATGGTCAGATAATGGAAATCCTGGAAGGGACACGCCGCTCACTCGGCCTTGCTATTGCCCGGTTTCAGTTCCGTAAAACGAAAGACAGGGTTATTACATTCAACAAGGCATTCTCATCCGCACGGACCGCCTTGCTTATCATGCCCCTCCACCGCAGGGAGTTTCTCCCCACCATCATGGTTATTGACTTGCTGAAGCGAAGGTTTCGCGAGGAGGACATTACCATCATCAGCGATGACCATGGGCGCGACGCTGTACACATGTTACCCCGAAGCCATTTTATCCATATCATCGAAACTGAAATTTCACCTCTATTCCTGCCACGCGAGACTCTTATCCGCCGCATTCAGGAGCGCAAGTATGATCTCACCATTGACCTAAACCTTGACTTCGTGCTTCCCTCCGCCTATATTTGTAGAAAGAGTAACGCACAAGTCCGCATCGGATTTGCAAACAAGAGTACCGATGCCTTTTACAACTTTCAAATACAACCGGACCTGAGCCAGGCAAGAAAACATCTCTACGATCGCTTTGCACAGTTTCTGGAGAGGTTCTGAAAGCACCACAGGCAAAGCAATTGTACAGATGCCCGGATAGTTCAGGATACACCATGATTTCCCGCCACGCACTGGTTACGAGGATGCCATGAAAGTAGAAGTTCTGAAAGACGGCACGTCCACAACGCTAAAAATAAAAGACCGCAAACTGGATTCCTCGGTATCACCCGAGTTGAAAGGTGAATTCCTCCTCATCTGCAAACCAAAGGTGGAAACACTCATTATTGACCTTGCAGAGGTTGAATTCTGTGACAGCAGCGGATTAAGCGCCCTGTTGATTGCGGACAGAAAAATGAAAGAGCATGGTGGTGTGGTAAAGCTGGTCAATGTCCACAAGAAAGTGGCCAGCTTGCTGAAAATTTCCATGCTCGACCGAGTGTTTAATATTGAGGAAACAGCCGCTGCAAAACATTAGCGTTTGCACCGACCGTAACGTCCCCTTCTCCGACTGCAAGCATCCGGGTCGGAACTGCGCCACACGGTGGCGACGCTCCTTTACCATCCTCTCACCCTAGGAGCCCTCCTTGGGTTTTACGCCTCTTGATTACGCAATTGTATGCCTCTATCTGGCGGGCGTAACCATCGCAGGCAGCATCATCGCAGGAAAGCTAAAGACCTCCCGTGATTATTTTCTCGGCGGAAAACAGATGTCCTGGTGGTCGGTCGGCTTTTCCATCGTTGCCAGCGAGACAAGCACGCTCACGTTCATCAGCATACCGGGGCTCGCATACAAAAGCGATATGCATTTCCTTCAACTTGCCATCGGATACTTCGTCGGGAGGTTGCTGGTCAGCATGGTATTCATTCCGGCGTATTATACAGGTGACCTTGAAACAGCGTACGACTTTTTGGGAAAACGCTTCGGCACCTCGTTACGCAAGTTTACCTCTTCCGTTTTCATTGTCACGCGTGTTCTTGCTTCCGGCGTCAGGTTATTTGCCACTGCAATTCCGGTACATATCATTACCGGCCTGGATTACCCAACCAGCATTTTGTTGATAGGCGGGTTTACGCTTGTGTATACATATTTGGGCGGACTCAAGGCAGTTGTTGCCATGGATGTTGTGCAGATGTTTATTTATCTCACCGGTGCAGCCGCGTCCATGGCGCTGATCATCAACCATCTCCCGGGCGGATGGAGCGATGTTGTCCGGCAAGCCACTGCAAACGGAATCAATAAGTTTGAAATCGCCAATCCGTACTGGGGCGGCGGCATTATGGAATTCCTTTCCGCTCCATATACATTGATTGGCGGTTTGCTCGGTGGCACGTTCCTGACGATGGCATCTCATGGAACCGATCAACTCCTGGTGCAGCGCCTGCTGGGATGTAAAACCCGCTGGGACAGCCAGAGGGCTCTTATGCTCGATGCCACATTCATCGTCATACAATTTGCCTTTTTTCTCTTGCTCGGGCTGTGCCTGTTCGCGTTCTACAATGGAGTCCCTTTTGCGCAACTGGGACTACAATCCTCAGATGAGATTTTTCCCAAGTTCATCACTGAAAACCTTCCAACCGGTCTTGCGGGGCTTGTTATTGCAGGGGTCCTCGCATCCGCTATGGGAACGCTCTCATCGTCCATCAGTTCACTTGCCTCTTCCACATTTCTTGACCTGTTCAAGATGACTGGATGGGGGAAAGCACTTGACGAAAAGCGTGAACTCTTCTGGTCAAAGGTGTTCACTCTGATCTGGGGAGTTGTCCTTATAGGCGGCGCGATGTTGTTTACCAACACCAAAAACCCCGTTGTCGAGCTCGGCCTGAAGATCGCTTCATTTACATATGGAGGATTACTCGGTACGTTCTTTCTCGGCCTCCTTTTCAAACAGACCACGCAGCGGGACGCGTTTGCCGGTTTTATTGCCGGCATCATCACCATGGTTCTTGTGTTGACGTACACCAAAATAGATTTTACCTGGCACACGCTGATCGGGTGCCTGGCGACTGTCGTTATCGGCAACGCCTCCCGCATACTGCGACGGCCTCCCCACCCGGATTAACAAGGAAGCACAATGCATCTCCAAACGATTGATTGGATACTGATCGTCCTGTATTTCGTGTTCAGTGCCGTAGTCGGATTCTACTACTCAAAACGTGCCGGCAAGAGTACGGCGGAGTTTTTTCTCTCCGGACGTAACCTGCCCTGGTGGCTGGCGGGCACATCCATGGTTGCCACCACATTCGCCGCAGACACTCCTCTCGCTGTCACCGAACTTGTTGCACAAAACGGTATCGCAGGCAACTGGCTCTGGTGGAACATGGCATTTGGAGGAATGTTGACCGTTTTCTTTTTCGCGCGGTTGTGGCGCCGCGCCGGTATCATGACCGACGTTGAGCTTACTGAGCTCCGTTACTCAGGCAAGCCTGCGGCATTTCTACGGGGCTTCCGCGCATTGTACCTCGGCATTTTCCTCAACTGCGTGATCATGGGCTGGGTGAACCTCGCCATGGCAAGCATCCTTGAAGGAATGTTTGGAATTCCCAAGGATATCGTCCTGTGGTATGTGGTCGGGGCAATGGTGATTACCGCCATCTATTCCGCTGCTTCCGGGTTGTGGGGTGTTGCGGTTACTGATGCGTTCCAGTTTGTGATTGCAATGGGAGGGACGATCGTACTCGCTGTCGTCGTCCTTGACCTCCCGCAGGTTGGCGGTATCGAAGGACTGAAAGCAAAACTGCCGGCGACAGTATTCCAGTTTTTGCCAAGCATAGGAAGCGAGAGCCTCGGAGCGGGAACTGCACTCGCTCTTACAGTCTCGGCATTCCTCGCTTATGTCTCCATCCAATGGTGGGCGTCATGGTATCCGGGTTCGGAGCCCGGAGGAGGCGGGTATGTCGCGCAGAGGATGATGTCAGCAAAAGATGAGAAACACTCTCTGCTGGCAACACTCTGGTTCACGGTAGCACATTACTGCCTGCGACCGTGGCCATGGATTCTCACCGGGCTTGCAACGGTGATTCTGTATCCGGAACTCGGTGCCGCAGATAAAAAACTCGGCTATGTCTATGCGATGAGGGATTTTCTCCCTGCGGGGTTGCTCGGATTGCTTGTCGCCGCCTTTCTTGCAGCATACATGTCAACTATCTCCACACATTTGAATTGGGGAACATCCTACTTCATTAACGATTTTTACAAACGCTTTATTCAAAAGGATGCTGGTGAAGCTCATTATGTACGAGTTTCGCGACTGGCGACCGCGGGGATGATGGTGGTTTCGATAATTGTTACTGCAAATATGGAGACCATCTCCGGCGCGTGGTCTTTTATCATTGAGGCAGGCGCAGGGCTTGGCCTTGTACTCATCCTCCGCTGGTATTGGTGGCGTGTTAATGCCTGGTCGGAGATTGCTGCAATGGTGGCACCGTTCATAGGGTATTGGTATGTACGGGACATTGCGGGGATCGCATTTCCGGAATCGCTTTTTATCATTGTGGGGTTCACTACTGTTTGCTGGCTTGCGGTAACGTTTCTGACAAAGCCGGAATCCGAATCTACGCTCGCTTCCTTTTACAGTCGCGTTCATCCCGGAGGGATCCTTTGGAAACGGGTTGCCGCCAACCTCCCCGATGTCAAGGCTGACTCTGGGCTTACCGGGCTTGCTCTCGACTGGCTCGCCGGGGTAGTTCTTGTGTATATGACGTTGTTCGGAACGGGAAAGCTCCTGCTCGGAGAAACGGGGCTAGGGTTGTTGTTCTTTTGCATTGCTATCATTGCAGGATGGATCATCTTCCGCGATTTGTCAAGGAGGGGTTGGGAGACGCTGAGTAAGTGAATTACGTCACGCAAGCAGCGAGGTCCCCTGTCATGCCAGAATCATGTCCCGGAACGCTGTTGTCGGGGAGTCTCTGCCGGGCATCCGGATTCTGGATTCCCGTCAAGAGCATGCGGGAATGACAACGTAAGTGCCGGGATAGTAAACCCCAAAAGCAATAAAGTTCCTTCTCGGGATTGTTTTTCCGATAGAACTTTATAGATTACGGCTCATTCAAATTGCTTTTACCACCAACACTGTAGACTGTCAGGCATGATTATTTTATAATTCATCAAAGGAGACAGCAGCATGAGATCCCCCCTCTGTACTGCGTTGGTTTTCTTGGTACTGGCTTTTGCAGGATGCAAAGACGAAGCAACATCTCCCGACTCACGCCCGGAACCCGTAGAGTTCCGCAATGCGCTACTCCCCTTCGCTCTCGGCAACCAATGGACATACGTGGATTCATTGTTTACCGAATCATCGGTATCCGTGGAAACATACTCCGTGGCCGTGATAGATTTCCGCATCGAGGGTGATAATGTCTGGTGGCAGATACAGGATAGCCGCACACCGGGAAGTACTATTGAATATGCCGTCAGGAACGACAGCGTACTGAATCTTCAGTACAATTTCCAACATCCAGTTGAATCGCTTGAGTATATTCCAGCTCCCGCTGCGGATACGGTGTATTTCTCATCGCTGGTTGGCGGCGATGTGATGGTCTCCAAATACGCGTGCCAAGCAAGCTTCCCCGTCACTGTTCCGGCGGGCACATTCACCGGATGCGCTTCGACCGGCATACAAGGCGGTTACCTGGAAATACTCAAGCCTCAGCTTGGGATTATTCAAAAAGAAGTGCAATACGAAGGGGCGTTTAGGAAGTCGGTGTTGATTGGGTACGAAGTAAGGAGATGAAAGACTGATAGCGTAAAAAGGGGGCCTGATAATTCTATCAGGCTCCGCTTTTGTGTCAGGCGTATTTCTCTTCACTGATTGTTAACCAATACACTTCTCATTTCCAGACAATTGCTCACTCCACCTTCTCCACCTTTATAAAATTTGTTGATCCGCGTGCAAAGAATGGTTGTCCGGCAAGCATAACGATATACTCGCCGCGCATAATCATGCCTGAGTTGATGAGCTTCTCCTGGATCTTCTGCAGCGCTTTGTCGGAATCCTCCGC
>CAZWIN010000006.1:0-24156 GCA_964633855.1 uncultured Chitinophagales bacterium | reverse complement strand
GTCGCACAGTGTCACGATCTCCAACACCGGCACATTTGATATTACTGCGACGAAGACGGGGGGGGCTGAATTCGGCACAAGCAACTCCTTTGTTGTCAATCCGGCGGGGCTGGATCATTTCCTCGTTGAAGCAATTGGCGGAGGGGCAATTGGTACGCAGACAGCGGGCACACCATTCAGCATCAAAGTCACCGCGCAGGACAACAGCAACAATACCGTCACCGGATTTACCGGAACAGTGGATATCAGCTCAACAGGCTTGCTCTCATCGGGCAGCGGAACAACGGTCAGCTTTGTTGCCGGCGTACTCACGTCACATTCCGTCACTATCTCTAATACCGGTTCATTCAGTATTACTGCGACAACTACCGGAGGTTCAGAGACCGGCACAAGCAACACGTTCGCTGTGAACCCGGGTCCGCTGGCGAATTTCCTGGTTGAAGCTGCGGGAGGAGGAAACATCCCGACCCAGACGGCAGGCACGCCATTCAACATCAAAGTTACCGCACGTGATGCGCTGAACAATACAGTCACCGGCTTTACCGGGACAGTGGATATTACGTCCACCGGGACGCTTTCTTCAGGAAGCGGCACCACGGTGAGTTTTACGGCGGGAGTTCTCTCGTCGCACAGTGTCACCATCTCCAACACCGGGTCGCTTGATATTACGGCAACAACAACCGGCGGCGCCGAGACAGGTACGAGCAACACATTTACAGTGGATGCCGGGGCGCTGGACAATTTCCTCGTGGAATCCGCCGGCGGGGGAAACATCCCGACGCAGGATGCCGGAACGCCATTCAACATCAAAGTTACTGCGCGTGATGCGCTGAATAATACAGTGACCGCCTTTGTGGGGACGGTGGATATTACGTCAACCGGAACACTCTCCTCGGGAAGCGGAACGACAGCGAGTTTCACTGCCGGGGTTCTTTCGTCACACAGTGTGACTATCTCAAACACCGGATCGTTTACCATCACTGCAACGAAAACCGGAAGCACGGAATTTGGAACGAGCAATACGTTTACGGTCAATGTCGGCCCTCTGAATAATTTCCTTGTAGAGGCGGCCGGAGGCGGGGCCATTTCCACACAAACGGCGGGTACGGCATTCAATATTCAAATTACTGCCCGTGATATTGCAGGGAACACTGTTACTGCTTTTGCAGGAACCGTAGATATTACATCGTCAGGGGCGCTTTCCTCGGGGAGCGGCACCACAGTGAGCTTCACGGCAGGAGTTCTTTCATCGCATAGCGTCACCATCTCAAACACCGGATCATTTACCATCACTGCAACGAAAACCGGAAGCACGGAATTCGGAACGAGCAATGCATTTACGGTTGATCCCGGAGCGCTGGCGAATTTCTTGGTTGAGGCATCCGGCGGCGGCGCCATCGCCACGCAAACCGCGGGTTCGCCATTCAGTATCAAAGTTACAGCCCGCGATGCGCTGAATAACACGGTGACCGGCTTTGTTGGGACAGTGGACATTACTTCCACGGGAACGCTTTCCTCGGGTGGCGGAACCACGGTGAGCTTCACCGCCGGAGTTCTTTCATCGCATGGCGTCACGATCACCAACACTGGTAACTTCACGATCACCGCGACAAAAACCGGAAGCACGGAATTCGGGACGAGCAATCTCTTCGCAGTTGACCCCGGCGCGCTTGCGGATTTCCTTGTTGAAGCGGCGGGTGGCGGCTCCATCGGAAGCCAGGTTGCAGGCACGCCATTCAGCATTATGGCTACCGCTCGTGATGCATTTGCCAATACAGTGACAAGCTTCAGCGGGACCGTGGATATCAGTTCAACCGGAACACTTTCTGCCGGCAGTGGAACAACCGTATCGTTTACCTCCGGGGTTCTTTCATCGCATAGCGTCACCATCTCCAACACAGGAAACTTCACCATCACTGCGACGAAGACGGGAAGCACGGAATTCGGGACGAGCAGCCTCTTTGCGGTTGATCCCGGGCCACTGGCGAATTTCCTTGTTGAGTCGTCAGGTGGCGGAAGTATTCCATCACAGGATGCAGGCACTCCGTTTGCAATACAGGTGACTGCGCGCGATGCGTTGAACAATACGGTCACCAGCTTCACGGGCACGGTGGATATTACCTCAACAGGAACGCTTTCCGCCGGAAGCGGAACGACGCTGGCTTTTACCGCGGGCGTCCTTTCTTCGCACAGTGTCACCATTTCCAACACAGGCAACTTCACCATCACTGCCACAAAAACCGGAAGCACGGAATTCGGGACGAGCAATGTGTTTCTGGTCGTTCCGGCTGCCCTTGACCACTACCTTGTGGAAGCTGCAGGCGGAGGCGCTATTCCTGCGCAAATTGCAGGGACACCGTTCAGCATCCGGGTGACTGCTCAGGATATGTTCAACAACACAGTTACCTCATTTGCCGGAACTGTGGATATTACTTCCACCGGAACACTTTCTTCCGGCAGCGGAACGACGTTGGCTTTTGCCGCAGGCGTCCTTTCTTCGCACAGTGTTGCCATTTCCAATACAGGTTCATTCACCATTACGGCAACCACCACAGGAGGGTCTGAATCAGGAACAAGTGCGGCATTCACAGTGAATGCGGGCCCGCTGGATCACTTCATTGTAGAGGCTGCGGGTGGCGGCCCGATCCCGACACAAGCATCACAGGTGACGTTTGCCATACAGGTGACAGCGAAGGATGCCCTGGAAAACACCGTTCCCCTGTTCACAGGAACTGTGGATATCACCTCAACAGGGACACTTACGCTCGGCAGCGGCACAACGACGAGTTTCACGGCTGGTGTTCTTGCTTCGCATAGTGTGAGAATTTCCAACACCGGCAGCTTCACCATTACGGCAACACGAACCGGCGGTTCGGAAACCGGGACCAGCAACCTGTTGACAGTCACCCCCGGGCCTGTTGCAAATTTCCTCGTGGAAGCTGCTGGAGGCGGGGTCATAGGTACGCAAGCGGTCGGTGTGCCGTTTAGCATCAAATTGACTGCCCGTGATGCTGCAAATAATACTGTGACCGGTTTCGTTGGTACGGCAAATATTTCATCATCCGGGCTGTTGATCGCAGGCAGCGGAACGACGGCGGCGTTTACGGCAGGAGTGCTCGCGTCGCATAGCGTCAGCTATGGCGCGCCCGGTACGGTGTTCATCACTGCAACCAGAACCGGAGGCCCGGAAAACGGGTCAAGCAACACC
Source organism: uncultured Chitinophagales bacterium (assembly GCA_964633855.1). Taxonomy (GTDB): domain Bacteria; phylum Bacteroidota; class Ignavibacteria; order UBA10030; family UBA6906; genus CAZWIN01. Next base: position 20,948 of record CAZWIN010000006.1, on the reverse strand, counting down.
TTCGTTGTCAACCAGACATATTTCACGATCACTGCTACAGCCGGTGCGAACGGGAGTATCACTCCTGCAGGGGTAATTTCTGTTGCCTTCGGATCAAGCAAAACCTTCTCGATGGTTGGCGATCCCGGTTATCAGGTGGATGATGTTACTGTAGATGGCGGGTCCGTCGGTGATGTCGCAAACTATACATTTACCAATATTACGACGAACCATACAATTGACGTTTCATTTGAATTGAACACAATTTTTCTCACACTTCCGCCGGAAAGCCTCATAACGAAAAATCCGGTGTCGGGAAATCTGCTGCGCCCGGAGCGCCGTGGAAGAAACCGGATGCCCAACTGGACGAACCTGATGTCCGAGACGGTGCTACAGGGCGGGTTCCAGCCGGGTGCGACGGAGAGTGATTACGCGGGAGGGATGCGCGTTGGTATTTCGTTTATGTCGGATATCGGCCTCAATCATTGGAAACCGATTCAGACGTATGCAGCGGTCTACCCCTGGCTGCGTGTAACAAAATGGAAGTTCAGCAGGAACATCGGTTTGAACTGGAACTACATCCAGAAAACACTCGAAGACCGTACAGGCAAACATACCGGTAATGCGCGCGGGTTGGATTCATCGAACGGCAGGCTGCTCCATGGCCAGTATCCCAAGCTCCAGCCACGGAAGCATAACAACGCACTTCTCGCCGAAGTGGTTGCGCTGAAATTCAATATTGCCGCAAGCCAATTGAACAAAACACCGCTCGGTTTCGGCGAGCTGATCTTCGACCGTGATGGGAACTTGTACGATGAGCTCTCCATTGTGGAGATCTCTGCAAAGGCTGATACCGCACTGACCTTCTGGATGAACCGTGATGAACAGGAGTATGATGATCTCTATGATGCCATCTACGATATCAACCGTGCATTCGCAGGCGAACTGGACACGTTGCATTTTGAAGCAGGGGGACAGCTCGTATTGAATGGCGCTATAGATATTTCAACAATTGACTTCCTTCGTCCGGCTGTGATGGCTGCGCGCCGTCTTCAGCCGACGACAACGGAAACCGAGCCTGTTGAGGAGTTTGAGGAGGATGAGTTTGATGAGAGCATTCCCGGGGTTGCCAGGTTGTATCAAAACTATCCGAATCCGTTCAATCCTTCGACGACAATAGCGTTCAATCTCCGGAATGTGTCGTTAGTGACAATAAATGTGTACGATCTGCTCGGGCGGGAAGTGGCGACCGTTGTGAACGGCGAGGAATTTGACGAAGGGTATAATACGATGGATTTCTACGCCACGAACCTCTCTTCCGGAGTGTATTTCTACCGCATTGATGCGCGGAACCTCGATGATGAAGAGATGAGGACGGTGGAAACGAGAAAGATGCTTCTGCTCAAGTGATATGCTGTTGTGTAAAGGTTGTTTGATTGTTTTGATTGACGGAAAGCTTCATGAAGAAAATAGTCGCCTGTAGTGTTGTACTTGTTGTGTTTCTTGTTGTTTCAGGATACTCCCAGGGCGTGAGGGACAGAAATTCCCCTTCGCCTGAAAATACCCCCAAGTCAGATGTATTCATGCAGGGGTTTTACTGGAATTCCAATCCCGGCGGCATCTGGTGGGATTCACTCGCGAGCCTCGCCCCAAAAATCGGGGCGGCTGGATTCGGAGCGATATGGTTCCCTTCACCGGTGAAAGGTGCGGGCGGCGGTTTCTCGATGGGCTACGACCCGTATGATCACTATGACTTCGGACAGTACAACCAGAAAGGCTCTGTTGAAACGCGTTTCGGCAGCAGGCAGGAGCTGATTCGTTCCATCAATGCGTTCCACGCTGTTGGTATGCAGGTGTTTGCCGATGCGGTTATGGGCCATATGAACGGCGGCGAACAGTTCGTCCCGTACGATTGCGAACCCTACCCAAGTTACCCCGATTCAGGTTGGCTGCTGTTCAACTACCCCAACGGCTCCGGACGTTTCAAAAAAAATGCCGCCTTCTTTTATCCCAATCAAGTGACCTGTGATGTGAACCCGCCGTATCACGGCCCTTCCGACCCCATCTACAAGTTCGGCGAAGTCCCGGCGCACACCCATCAAAGCGTCAAGGACAGTTTTATTGTCTGGGGGCAGTATCTCAAAAACACCATCGGTTTTGACGGCTGGCGGATTGATGCGGTGAAGGCGATTGACCCTGCATTTATCGGCCCGTGGCAGCAGACGGTGGGAGGATATGCTGTTGCAGAATACTATGGGTCGGCATCAGAGATATCCAATTGGCACTACTGGGCGCACACTGCTTTTGGCGGAACCGTCTCGATGTTTGATTTCCCGCTCCGTTTTACTCTTCAGGATATGTGCAATAATACCTCCGGTACATTTGATATGAACTATCTGGACGGAGCTGGATTGGTGAACTTTGGCATGTCGGGGTATGATGTCGCAACATTTGTGGAGAACCATGACCTTGACCGGACCGGATGGGATGGCTCTGTAGACAATGGGCACAACCCGATCCTGACGGACAAAGATATGGCATACGGCTACACTATTTTTTCGGAAGGCCGTCCATGTGTATGGTTCAGGGACTATTTTATCTATGGCCTTGCACCGACCATAGACAGGTTGATCTGGATACGGGAAAAATTTCTTTACGGCTCAACAACAAAACGGGATGGCCTTGCCCCGTATTACGTTGGGTCGGCTGCTTCGCAGGCCGACCAGGCAAAGGACATCTATGTTGCACGACGTAACGGTGGGAACGGCAGGCCGCAATCGTTCCTCGTGATCAATGATCATCCCGGCGAATGGCGCGGCGTATGGGTCAACAGCAATCACCCGAATATGGTGTTCCGGGATTATATGGGTGTTGCCATTGACAAGCAGGCGGCGGGGGACGGAAGAGTGGAATTATACGCTCCACCGCGGGGTATTGCCATCTATGTCCCGGATACGACGCAACACGTGAACCGTCATCCTTACATTAACTTCATCGCCGATCTTTCAGCGTTCACAAATACACCGTTCACTTTTCAGGTGTCCGCGGGAGACCTTGATAATGATACGCTGGCGTATTCCATTTCCGGTAATCCTTCGTGGTTGAGTATGAGTGGGACGGGACAATTGAATGGCACGCCATTGCCGGGAGATACGACATCATCAACTATTGTAGTTACCGCTTCGGATGCATGGGGGGGAAGCACGGCTGATACATTCAATATTACCGTACGCTCACGCCCCGTGATGGATGGTGTGTTTGAAGGATCCGGCGTTTGGGGCACGGCTACGTATGTTGCTGATACTGCTGCAGGGTGGGATGGAGCGCGCGCGAGGGAGATCTTTGTCACCGAGGATGATGCCTACTACTACTTCGGGGCGAGCGTGCGCGCACGCCAGACAATGAACTGGGCTTTTCTTGTCAATACCAGGCCGGGTGGAGGAAGCAACGAAAGCTGGGGAAGGAATATCACGTACATTCATTCCAACAAACCTGACTATGTCCTGCGCGGGCACTTCCAGGGATACTCGGAATTTCACATGTGGAATGGTTCAGGGTGGAGCGGAGTAGGCACACCTCTTGCCTCAACCGAATATGCCGAGAGCATAACCCTTGATTCGTTGCAGGATGGTTGGGTGGAAGGCCGCGTGCTGAAATCCGCACTGGGCAACACGCCGGTGCTGCAAGTGCAGTTGTATATTACGGGCAGCCTTAATGCCAATGCAACATTTGATGCCTGTCCCGATGACCAGAACACTACAGCCGTCACCGGCTCTCCTACGAGTTTACGTTATTACGCGATGTTCGGTAACAAACAAATCACGGAGTGTAACCTGCAATATCCTCAGAGTGGTGTCATCACAGGGACAGGTACATTTACGGTGTACGCGCGCGTTTTTTCGTTGGGAGTAACCGACTCCACAGGGCAGGGATCGAATGTTGTTGCCTGGATTGGATACAACGATTCCAACACGAATCCGTCAACATGGACAACCTGGGTTCCGGCAACGTTCAATGTTGATGCCGGACAGACTGATGAATACAAGGCGGATCTTGGCCCGGGCCTTGCCGGCGGTACATATTATTATGCCAGCCGTTTTCAGTACACCGGAGGCCCGTATCTCTATGGCGGTTACAGTACCAATGGCGGCGGCTTCTGGAATGGCACAACGAATATTTCAGGGATTCTTGGTGTGCAGGCAGTTCCGGGAATTCCTTCGCTTGCTTCTCCTGCAAATGGTGCGTTGCATCTCGCTCCGAACCTGAATCTCACATGGAATGCCGTCCCCGGGTTGAATACCTATAGGCTGCAAGTGGCAACCGACAGCCTGTTTTCTGCTTTGGTGTTTGATGATTCCACACTCTCTTCAACATCACGACAAATGTCCGGGCTCGCATACGGGACACAATATTACTGGCGGGTTCGGGCAAAGAATGTATACGGATCAGGGGCATACTCCGATCGCCGGACATTTTCAGTGTTCATGTCGGAGACAATCAATATTCCGGTCAACCAGAATTGGAATACAGTTTCCGTTCCGCTGACACTTGAGGATGGACGAAAGAGCCTTGTCTTTCCGTCGGCAGTTTCTTCCGCATATGCATTCAACACGCTGGGCGGTTATGTATTGCGTGATACGCTTGTTCCGGGAGCCGGATACTGGCTCAAATTCCCGGGTGGACAGAATATTCCGGTCACAGGCGGACAGCGCAATTCCGATACGCTCCTGCTCCAAACCGGTTGGAACCTTGTCGGTTCAATTTCAACAGCAATCGACGTCAGTACAGTGTTGCAAATTCCGGACTCCATTGTGCAGTCTTCCTTCTACATATACAATGGGGGGTATAATGAGAGCGATAGTATCCTGCCGGGAAGAGCGTACTGGGTAAAACTGTCTTCGCCGGGCAGATTGGTTTTCTCTGAAGGGAACATGCCGGGTACGCCAGGTGCAGCGCCCGGCTCTCCGCAGATTTCACGCACTGCGAGTACACTGGTAATAGAAGATGCTGAAGGCAATCGGCAAACGTTGTACTTTGGCGATGCCGGAGCATTGGGAATAAACCGGGATATGTTCGAACTCCCTCCTGTACCTCCACTTGGAATATTTGACGCACGTTTTGAATCGCAGAAGATGTTTGAATCCTTGCCATCGGATGTCAATGCAAGAGAGATTCCGGTTATAGTTTCTTCTCCTCGCTATCCTCTTGTTCTCCGCTGGAGAGTTCATGGGGAAGGCATGAAGGGGGTTCTGCGTATCGGAAGCACTGCCGTGGTTTTGTCTCAGGATGGCGAAATGACGATCTCCGGTTATCAACCAATTGCACTAAGGCTGCAAAGTGTTCAATCCATACCGGAAGCGTATGCCCTTTCCCAAAACTACCCGAATCCATTTAATCCCACCACTATCATAGAATATGCCCTCCCTGTGGATTCGCATGTCTCCATGAAGCTGTATAACATTTTGGGGCAGGAGGTGATGACCTTGGTAAAAGCGTCCGTTTCGGCAGGATATCATAGAGTTTCCCTTGATGCCTCCACTTTGGGGGCAGGGGTCTATTTCTGCAGGCTTGAGGCGGGAAGTTTCATTGCCGTAAGAAAACTCTTGTTACTTAAGTAAAACAAAGCGTTATTTAGGTCCACGGGTTTGCGGGGCTGGGAGCAACTACACAAACACTTGTCAACAATTCTGAGGGTGTAGTGAACACATTCGTTTACCACCGGATCCTACTATTCTTTTTCCTTGGGACTTTCCCCTGTTATGCGCAGATCGGATGGCAGTGGCAGAATCCCCTGCCACAGGGAAATACTCTCCATGGAGTAGAATATCTCGATGCCAACACCGCGGTAGCGGTCGGCGAAGCGGGAACAATTATTCGTACTGCTGATGGGGGACAATCATGGATTCCGCAACGTAGTGGAACAGATCAAAATCTCCTCAGCATTTCATTCAGCGATTTCCAGAATGGCACGGCAGTCGGAGAGAACGGTATCATTCTGCGGACACATGACGGCGGCTTTACCTGGGTGACTCAGGAAAGCGGCACCACAGGCGCTTTGCGCAGCGTGAAATTTACAGATGCGAACGCAGGGACGATTGTCGAAGATCTTGGCCATATCCTTCGTACAACCAACGGCGGAACCACATGGACACAGGTTACGCCAGCTGACATCGCAGGCCTTTTCGGCGTTTGTTTTACCAGCTCCAGCATTGGTACAGCTGTGGGCATGAACGGCAAGATCCTCCGCACGACCGATGGCGGGGCACAATGGGTGCAACAGGTAAGCGGTACGCTGCAACATTTGCTGGCAGTCTTTTTTGTCAACACAAATCAAGGTGTTGCAGTTGGTATGGGCGGAACAGTTCTCCGCACAACCAACGGCGGTACGAACTGGAATACACTCAATGCCGGAACGTTTCTGCCGTTGTACGGAGTTGTATTTTCTGACGAGATGAATGGCATGGCGGTGGGGTTGCCCGGCACAAACCATCACACGACTGATGGAGGGCAAACATGGTTCACACGTTCAAGCGGCACAACCAGCTTTTTGCATCAGGCCGATTTCGCCGACGGGAGCCACGGAATCGCTGTTGGTGAAGGTGGAACAATTATGTACACAGATGATGCCGGGTCAAACTGGATAACGCAATCAAGCGGAACCGTCAACTCGTTGTTTGGTGTCAGTTTTGCAGACGTACAATCTGGAATTACGGTCGGGGATGTCGGCACCATTCTCCGGACAACAAACGGTGGACAGGTCTGGGCGACGCAATCAAGCGGAACCAGCCGCACGTTGTGGAGCGTCTCCCTTGCCGGTGCAAACACTGCGAATGCCGTGGGAAACAACGGCACAATTCTTCGCACCGTCAATGGCGGGCTGAATTGGAGTGCGCAAACGAGCGGGACAACGGTGCAACTGCTTGGCGTTTCACTTGCCAATCAACAAGTCGGTACAGCAGTTGGCGTGAACGGCACAATCCTCCGCACAATAGACGGTGGCGCCACATGGTTTTCACAATTCAGTGGAACGTCGCTGACACTCAACTCGGTGTGCATGGTGGATCCCTATACCGCAATTGCTGTTGGCAGCAACGGCACGATACTCCGGACAGACGATGGCGATGTGTGGATTGACGTGCCGGGCGGCACGGCTCAGAACCTCTACGGAGTATGTTTCACTGATGCGTTCACCGGTACAGCCGTTGGTGCAAACGGCACCATCCTCCGTACAACAAATGGCGGGGCAGGATGGACACTTCAATCCTCCGGCATATCAACGACATTGAACTCGGTGACATTCAGTTCTGCAAATATCGGCACAGTTGTCGGTTTCGGGGGCAGGATACTCAGGACCGATAATGGCGGCGATACATGGGCTGTGCAAACAAGCGGGACCTCGAATTTTCTTTCGACAGTGGACTTTACGGATGCAAATAACGGAACTGCCGTTGGATTCAACGGCACGATACTTCGCACTACAACGGGTGGACAGGCGCCAGCCCCGGCATTTATCTCAAATACTACTCAGATTGATTTCGGCAGCGTAATGGTCGGCAGCAGCAAGAAAGACAGCGTCCTCGTGACTAATGCCGGAACAGCAACGCTTTCCATTTCTGCAGTATCGTCCACCAATTCGCGTTTCACCGTTACTCCGGCAGGAGCAGCAATACCTGTTTCCGGCAGCAGGATGTTCTACATTACTTTTTCACCGGTCAGCAGGGGAGTACGGGAAGGCGATATCGTTTTTGTGAGCAATGCCAACGGGTCTCCCGATAGCATTCGTATTACAGGAAGCGGCACAACGGAAGGATTCGGCAAGTATCTTTCGATTACGCCTGACACAATGGTGAAAAGAGATATTTCCACTGGAAAATTTTTCAAGCCGGTGAAACGGCAGTATGGTAAGTACCCCAACTGGGCAAATCTGGTTTCCGAGGTAGTTGTTCAGGGAGGGTTCCAGCCGGGTGCAACCGAAAGCGATGTTGCCGGTGGGATGGTTCTTGGTGTTTCGTATATGACTCCTGCGAGCCCGACACGGTGGAAGCCAGTCAGGGATTCTGCAAATGTCCGCTGCTGGGTACGCTTGAGCAAATGGAATATCAGCAAAGTGTATGGTACGGGCTGGTCATATCTCCAGAAAACATTGGAAGACAATACCGGAAGACACACAGGCCCGGCGCGTGGGTTTGACGGCACCGGAGTTCCGGGTGACCCGGACCGGAGGCCGCTCCTCAGGCAGCAGACCAGGCTCTATCCGAGAAAACATAGTAACGCTCTTTTTGCCGAACTGGTGGCACTCAAAATAAATATTGCAGCAAGCCAGCTTGGGAAAACGCCTCTCGGCTTCGGTGAACTGGTGTTTGAAATGCCGGGAAACCTCTGTGATCAACTTTCCGTTGTGCAGATTTCCGCTAAGGCAGACTCTATGCTCACCTATTGGCAGGGACGCCTGCAGGCTGACTACGACAGTGTGTATCATGCCATTACTATTATTAACAGGGCATTCCTTGGGCCGCTGGATACATTGAGTTTTGAAGCAGATCAGGAATTAATCCTCAACGGATCCGTAGATCTTGGTGCCGTGTCGTTTCTGAAACCGGGGCTTGGCCCCGAATTGCGGCTAACGCCGACTACGCGCAACACTGAATCCGAAGAGGACAGCGAATTCGGCGAGGAAGAGTTTGAGAATTCCGAAGGTGTTCCCGCTGTCGCCCGGCTCTATCAGAACTATCCCAATCCGTTTAATCCTTCGACAACCATCAGCTTCCGTTTACGAGAACCGTCATTCGTTACCATCAGGGTGGTGAACCTTCTCGGGCAGGAAGTCGCCACGGTGCTGAGTGGAGAAGAAATGGAAGAAGGATACCAAACGGTGGATTTTCAGGCAGAGGGCCTGGCTTCCGGAGTGTATCTCTATCAGCTTCACGCTGAGGTTGTTGAGAGTGGTGAGAGTATTGTGGATGCGAGGAAATTGTTGTTGCTGAAGTAATGCAAATTCAGATACTGTTGAATCCGGCAATACCAGCCGAATATGCATGGAGAATATACGAGCCCGGCGGGTTTTCCTGCTCGCAGGAATAGTATTTGTAACGGCTGTGTTCATTGCGGCCACGCCATCCGGCGTTCTCAGGTTCATTCTCCTGCCGGGCACACAACCGGGTCAGGTTGCTCCTGCAGAGAGTTTTCAGAACTGCGCGTCATGTCACCAGGCAATTGTTCAAGACTGGCTGGGAAGCTCGAAGGCAGGCGCTACACGAGATCCGCTTTTCAATGCTCTTCTTTCCATAACGGCAAAAAAAACACTTCCACTCGGGATGGATAGTCCTGAGTATTGCCTCCGATGCCATTCACCCACGGCATGGTTGGCAGGCCGGTCGCATGAGTTGACGGTTCAGACACTTTATGGCACTGATCTCGATGGCGTTCATTGTGATTTTTGCCATCGTTCAACAGATCCCCTGAGGCCCGGTGCAGGAGCCAGTGTTGCTGATTCTGTTCCGGGATATGGCAACGGGATGTATGTGGTAATGCCTACAGGCTCCCCGCGACGAGGGCCGCGTTTGCCAACGCCAGCAGGTCATCCGACGTTTCAGGAGCCGTTTCTCAAGACGGGTGAATTTTGCGGAGTGTGTCATGATGTAAGTAATCCGTATTTCTCCCCAGGCCCGCCATCACGTATTCCACCTCATCAACAACCGGCTCTTGAACGCACGTACAGCGAATGGAAGTTAAGTTGGTTTTCATCGCAAGGCGAAGCGGGGACATGCCAGGCATGTCACATGCGGCCTTCTGAAGGATATGCAGCAGAGGGTGGCAGGTTGCGATTGGATGTTGCGAAACACGAGTTCAGTGGAACCAACACTTTCGTTCCGGACGTTCTTCATGAGTTTTGGACGGGAATAGACACCGTTGCTTTACAAAGGGGAATACAGCGTTCAACGGAAATGCAGCGCCGTGCAGCAACTCTTGACGTTGTTGCCGGAAAAGAAGGTGGGGCTGCCGTGGCGTTGGTTCGCGTCGTCAATGCGACTGGCCATAAACTCCCGACCGGATTCTCCGAAGGGCGGCGCATGTGGATTTCCGTCACCGGAAGAGATGCCTATGCGAATATTGTCTTTGAATCCGGAAAGTATGATACCGCATCCCGGGATCTTCTTCATGATGCTCAACTCAAGAAATACGAGGCCCATCTTGGTCCTACTGTGGGAACGGCTTCCGCCACGGGCATGACGGTTTCAGCTTCGTTTCTTTCTGCGCTCAGCGATAGCACATATTTCGACAATCGTATCCCGCCGCGCGGATTTTCTTATGCCATGTTCCGGGAACACAAGGCAGAACCGGTAGGATATTCATATGCTGATGGGCAATATTGGGATGTGACTCGCTACGTGATGCCGCCGCACGTAACGTCTGTGGATGTGGCGTTGTGCTTCGAGTCTGTAACAAAAGAATTCGCCGAGTACTTGCGCGATGAGAATGAAGAGAACCCTTACGACTGGAATATGTGGGGCCAGCGTTCCTATGCCGCGTGGTGGAGAAAAGCAAAACCCGAGGTGATGGCGGAAGAGAGCGCATTTGTTCAACCCGCGTTGCCGGCATTACCACCCGTTACTGCCGCGAACGTACCCGGGAGATTCATTCTTGCACAAAACTATCCCAATCCCTTCAATGCCTCAACGACTATTGAGTTTTGGCTTTCGGTGGCTGCCAGGGCCACACTTGTGGTGTATGACATCGGTGGGCGGGAAGTCAGCACACTTATAGACGGAGAATTGGCAGCCGGGCTTCACATGGCGACCATGTCCTCCGCATCTCTGGCGAGCGGCGTATATCTCTACCGGTTAAGCGTTGGAAACACTGTCTTCACAAAAAAACTTGTTATCTTGAGGTGAGATGAAAAGACCTTTTTGCCTTTTGTTGTTCTTCATACTGACAGTCGAAATTGGAGCAGCACAATCCTTCACCTGGACATGGACCCGCAAAGTAGGCTTTGCCGGCCTCAATGACCCGTTTTGCGTTAACCCTCAGAACCCCAATACTATACTCTCCTCAGCTGGAAATCAGCTTATTGTCCTGAGCCGGAATAAGGGTAAATCATGGACAACATTTGCTGTAGTGTCTGGCGGAAACCAAGTCAAGGCAATCGAGGTTAATGCTCATGACTCATCAACCATCCTTGTGGCTCAGGAAGGTGACACCATTGACCGCATTGTCAAAACCACAAACAGTGGTTTCAGTTGGACAACGACACTTAGCGGGAATTTCTATTACTTCGGCCGACCCTTTGCATACGAGCCGCTATTGGACGATGATATCATCTACACAATGGCCAGCAACACTATCTACCGCAGCACGGATTTCGGTAGTACGTGGGATAGTATTGGCAATTCCGGCGCATTCGGGTCCGCGAACAATGGTTGGGAAGACGCTCTGGTGCGAGCGGACAGCAGTAATATCCTCTACGTGGCGGATAATGGAACGGGTATTTGGAAATCGAGGGACGCAGGTGTCACCTGGCGGCGTACATACGCGGCGGTTGGTGAAGTACCCGCTCTTGCCATCAACTCACAGAATCCCGCAGTCGCGTTTGCTACCCGGTGGGGTGGAGGCGGTGGAGTAGTCAGAACAACTGATTTTGGCGAAACGTGGCAATCTCTGCCTGCATTTTCCGGTTTACAAACCTGGGGCGCATCCGTTTCCAGTGAGGATCCAAATGTTGTTGCGTTCGGAACATGGGGCCCCGCGTTTCCTACGTCCGGCGGCGTGTACATTTCCCGTGACGGTGGTTCGACATGGAACCGTACATGGCAAGGGTTCAGTTCTTCTCTTACCAATCATGCTGTGTTCATTGTTGACACGATGACGGTGCTAAGTTTGTGGGGAGACGGAATCTGGAAGCTGGGATTTCCCGGAACGATCAGCGGCGTCGTCTTCAACGATGCGAACAACAATAGTGTACAGGATTCCGGCGAGGCCGGGTTGAACGGAAGAAAGGTGATGCTCTCCGGAACCCATTCGGATTCCGTTGCTAGCGACGTCAACGGGTATTACACGTTTTCACCCCTCGATGCCGGTCCCTATACTATCACAGTACAACCGCCAGCCGGGTGGAGTGTTTCTCTTCCCGACAGCGGCTCTTATACGTTGATAGTGTCGGAAGGCGAGAAGTATGCGAACAGAGATTTCGGTTTGATGGCACCCTCATCTGTGACCTTTGCTGCCACAGAAGGGTGGAACATGCTCTCTGTACCTGTTGTCCTTACTGATCCGGATCCTGATGAAGTCTTCCCGGGAGCATCCTCCGATGTGTTTGCATATTCTTCTTCCGGCTATTTCGCCGTTGATTCGCTTGTGCATGGGAGAGGGTATTGGTTGAAGTTTGCCCAGCCACAGAATATAGTCGTCGGGGGTGGTGTTCTTGCAGAAGACACACTTGAAGTTGCACAAGGTTGGAATCTTGTTGGTTCGATCACACAAACGGTTTCCGTTGACAGTATTATCCAGGTGCCGTCGGGAATCGTTTTGTCCTCCTTCTTTGGGTTTGCAGGTGGGGTGTATTCGGCAACTCCTGCAATTGAGCCGATGAGGAGCTATTGGGTGAAAGCGAGCCAACCGGGAATGCTGATCCTCCGTTCGCCCTGATACGTATGATTCTTCAATCTGAGGTTTTTGTACAATAAGGCTGAAATCGGCTGTTATGCCCCATTCTTGAGAATCAAAAACCACATTTGCTCACATCACTCCGGCCAGACCGTGTGATGATGTTTCTTTGCAAAACAGGGTTGCATCTGAGTTGCACATCATATTAATTTCTTCAGGCAGGGTTTGTGGAGTGTCCCCGGACTTTGTCGTCAGCCGCAACCTCCTTTCCGTTCTTTGAGCAGTACAATGCAGTTCTGTTGATGAACCATCCCATACGCGGAGCCTGCTTATGTATCGAAATCTCTACTGTTTCTTCTTTTGCTTCATCATCACACTTCTTTTTCTTGCTACACTCACCGCGCAATGTACAACCCCAATTGTTGACTGTGTCATAACACCGTGTGAATACGATACGCTCAGTGAAGGCCAAAACCAGCAATCGAATGGCCGCAAAATCCGGTTTATGACGTCGGATAATACACATCATTCCGTCGCCGTTGCAATGCCAATCTCTTCCAATGCGCCGTAACCGTGAGTGCCGTATCGTTTGTCAGGGAAGGCGTTTTCCCGCCGCGTGTAGTGTTGCCGACATCCGGCGAACAGATATTGTAGCGATAACCAACAGGATCGTGCTTCTTGGATGCGGAAGCACGGCATCTCTCACTATCGATAACGTACGGGAGTTCAATCAGTACAGAATATGATGCCCGAATGGTGAAACCTTTCTGGCACGGAAGCCTCTCATGAAAGGTAATTCTTGCCATTGTGTGTTCCGGCAAGGGTTACCCCTTCAAAAACAGTCTGTTTTGACCATGTATTTTGCACTAATAAAGTGGCATCCCATTGGTTAAGTAGCTCCCGTTGGGCATAACTATGCCCGTTCTGAAAGTCAGGTATCAAATATCTTTTTGACACAACACGTCTGTTACTTGGAGATCATATGAGGAACGTACTGAACATTCTCTGCTGGGTCGCGGTGATGGGAATTCTTTGTGCAAACAAATCACTATCGCAGGCATGGGTTTCTCAGGCCAGCGGGACCTCGGCGAATCTTACAGGCGTGTCCTTTATAGGAATTGATACAGGGGCCGTGTGCGGAGCCTCGGGTGTCATCCTGCGCACCACCAATGGCGGCACAACATGGGTGAGCCAAACGAGTGGTACAAGCAACCAGCTCAACTGGATCCGTTTTTCCAATGTGAACACCGGGACAGCCGTTGGTAATAGCGGGACTATCCGTCGCACAACGAACGGCGGCTCAAGCTGGACATCCCAAACCAGCGGAACCACGCGGGACCTGTATGACATTTCTTTTGTTGATGCCTCTCTGGCGTATTGTGCAGGCAGCAACGGAACGATTCTAAAGACCACAAATGCGGGCACGGCGTGGACAAGCCTGACCAGCGGCACGACGAACGATCTGTTCGGAGTGTACTTCACAAGTGCGACCAACGGATTTGTTATTGGCGCGAGTGGAACAATCCGGCGAACAACAAATGGCGGAACGAGTTGGTCGTCGGTAACCAGCGGGACGACGAATGCTCTGTATGAGATACGGTACTGGACTACAGACACTGCCATCATTGTGGGGGCCGGCGGCACAGTGCTGCGGAGCACGAATGGAGGAACAAGTTGGAGTACCATGACCAGTGGAACTACGACCTCTCTTGTTGGCCTGACATTGCCCGATGCGAACACTGCCATCGTTGCCGGTTCTTCAGGTTTGCTTCGGCGTACAACGGATCGCGGTGCGACGTGGACAAGTCAGAGTAGCGGTACGACGGCGAATTTTCTTGAAGTTGAATTTTCCACTACGCTCATTGGGACCGTTGTTGGCGATGGTGGCGTTATTCGTCGGACCATCACCGGCGGTGAAATAATTCCCCTCTTTTCCGTCTCACCGTTAAGTAAAGCCTTTGGAAGTGTTACCGTCGGCCAAACGAAAACAGACAGTGTCACCGTTACAAATAACGGAGTTGCTACTCTTACCATCTCGTCAATAACCTCCACGAACGCACGCTTTACTGTCAGCCCTTCCAGCGGAAGCATAGCCGCGTCCGGTTCCCAAAAATTCTACATCACCTTCAGCCCGACCGCGACAGGTGCGCAGGCCGGTAGCATCATCTTTACACATAATGCCCCCGGCACTCCGGATACAGTGACTGTGACAGGTACAGGAACGGGGTCACCCGGCTGGTCAGTCAGCCCGACATCGAAGGCATTTGGAAACGTAGTAGTTGGGCAGTCAAAGATGGATAGTGTGACAGTGACAAATACCGGCACATCTGCACTGACCATCTCTGCGGTAACTTCGAGCAACGCCCGGTTCACCGTGAGTCCATCCGGCGGAAGCATTGCGGCATCAGGGACGCAAAAATTCTATATCACGTTCAGCCCGACAGCGACGGGTGCACAAGCAGGAAATATTATCTTCACCCATGATGCGACTGGTTCACCGGACACGGTGACGGTAACTGGAACCGGTGTTGCACCCGGTTGGTCGGTGAGTCCAACGTCGAGAGCCTTTGGGAACGTCGTCGCTGGCCAATCCAAGATGGACAGTGTCACAGTGACAAATACCGGAACATCTGCACTCGCCATTTCGGCAGTAACCTCCAATAATGCGAGATTTACTGTCAGCCCTTCGAGCGGCAGTATTGCAGCTTCAGGTTCACAGAAGTTTTATATCACGTTCAGTCCTACCGCTACTGGCGCTCAGGCCGGTGACATCATCTTCACTCACGATGCACCCGGTTCGCCTGACACGGTTGCAGTCACAGGAACAGGCGTTGCGCCCGGTTGGTCTGTCAGTCCGACTTCAAAGGCTTTTGGAAATGTGGTAGTCGGTCAGAGTAAAATGGATAGCGTTACGGTGACTAACACGGGAACTTCGACACTGACTGTTTCCGCGGTAACATCGGGTAATGCAAGATTCACTGTCAGCCCCTCTGGTGGCAGCATAGCGGCCTCAGGAACACAGAAATTTTATATCACATTTAGTCCGACTGCCACAGGTGCCCAAGCTGGCGACATCATTTTCACGCATGACGCCGCCGGTTCACCGGATACAGTCACAGTGACTGGAACCGGCGTGGCGCCCGGCTGGGCAGTGAGTCCCGCGTCAAAGGCATTCGGAAATGTGGTTGTAGGTCAGAGCAGGTTGGATAGCGTTACTGTGACGAATACAGGAACCTCGACGCTGACAATTTCTGCGGTAACATCCAATAATGCGAGATTTACGGTCAGTCCGCCCGGTGCCAGTATTGCCGCTTCAGGAACCCAGAAATTCTACATCACTTTTAGTCCGACTGCAACCGGTGCACAGGCCGGCGATATTGTCTTCGTTCACGACGCGACTGGTTCGCCAGATACCGTAACGGTGACAGGATCGGGGGTAGCCCCGGGTTGGTCAGTCAGCCCGACCTCAAAGGCCTTTGGTAATGTGGTCGTTGGCCAGAATAAGATGGATAGCGTTACGGTGACGAACACGGGGACATCAACGCTGACAGTCTCAGCCGTGACTTCCAATAATGCGAGGTTTACAGTATCGCCATCGAGCGGGAGTATTGCAGCTTCGGGTACGCAAAAATTCTATATCACCTTCAGCCCGACTGTCACTGGTGTGCAGGCAGGTGATATTATCTTCACGCATGATGCGACAGGTTCACCCGATACAGTAGCTGTTACCGGAACGGGAACTGCCCCCGGTTGGTCGGTAAGCCCGACGTCAAAAGCTTTTGGCAATGTCATAGTGGGTCAATCCAAGATGGATAGTGTTACAGTAACAAATACAGGGACTTCAACGCTGACAATTTCGGCCGCAACGTCTAATAACGCGAGGTTTACAGTTTCGCCATCGAGTGGTAGCATTGCAGCCTCCGGGTCGCAGAAGTTTTACATCACGTTCAGCCCGACGGCAACAGGCGCACAGGCCGGCGATATTATTTTTGCACACGATGCTACAGGTTCGCCTGATACTGTCACTGTGACCGGTACCGGTGTTGCGCCTGGATGGTCGGTCAGTCCGACTTCCAAAGCTTTTGGTAACGTGGTAGTCGGTCAATCCAAAATGGACAGTGTTACCGTAACAAATACAGGAACTTCGACGCTGAATGTCTCTGCTGTAACTTCAAGTAATGCACGTTTTACTGTCAGCCCATCCAGCGGCAGTATTGCTGCTTTCGGTTCACAGAAATTTTATATCACATTCAGCCCTACGGCTACGGGTGCACAAGCCGGAGATATAATCTTCACCCATGATGCAACTGGTTCACCCGACACTGTGACTGTCACGGGAACGGGCGTTGCCCCCGGTTGGTCAGTAAGTCCGGCATCAAGAGCTTTTGGTAATGTTGTTGCAGGCCAGAGCAAGATGGACAGTGTCACCGTGACCGACACCGGCACATCCACGCTGACTGTTTCCGCAGTAACGTCGAATAACGCAAGATTCACAGTGAGTCCCTCGAGCGGGAATATCACTGCCTCCGGATCTCAAAAATTCTATATCACATTCAGTCCTGCTGCAACAGGTGCCCAGGCAGGAGACATCATCTTTACGCATGACGCAACAGGCTCGCCTGACACCGTGACCGTAACAGGAACAGGCGTAGCCCCCGGCTGGTCGGTCAGCCCGACGTCAAAGGCATTTGGGAATGTTGTTGTTGGCCAGAGCAGGATGGATAGTGTCACTGTAACCAATACCGGCACATCAACGCTGACGGTATCAGCCGTGACATCAAGTAACGCAAGGTTTACAGTAAGTCCTTCAAGTGGTAGCATTGCAGCCTCCGGCTCACAGAAATTTTATATCACGTTCAGCCCAACGGCAACGGGTGCGCAGGCCGGCGATATTATTTTTATACATGATGCCGCGGGATCACCCGATACGGTGGCTGTTACCGGAGCGGGAACTGCTCCGGGTTGGTCCGTCAGTCCAACCTCCAAGGCATTTGGCAATGTGGTCGTTGGACAATCGAAGATGGATAGTGTGACGGTGACGAATACCGGAACGTCAACACTGACGATCTCGGCAGTGACTTCTAATAACGCTCGCTTTACTGTCAGCCCATCCAGTGGAAGTATCGCAGCTTCGGGATCTCAGAAGTTCTACATCACGTTGAGCCCGATAGCAACAGGTGCACTGGCGGGTGATGTCATCTTCACTCACGATGCGTCGGGCTCACCTGATACAGTCACTGTAACCGGCGCTGGTGTCGCCCCGGGTTGGTCGGTCAGCCCAACCTCCAAGGCATTTGGCAATGTGGTCGTTGGACAATCGAAGATGGATAGTGTGACCGTAACGAATACAGGAACTTCGACCCTGACTATTTCAGCAGCGACCTCAAATAACGCGAGGTTCACAGTATCTCCGTCGAGCAGCAGCATAGCAGCTTCAGGAACCCAAAAATTCTACATCACGTTTAGTCCGGCTGCAACCGGTGCTCAAGCCGGCGATATTATTTTCACGCATGATGCTCCCGGTTCACCTGACACTGTGGCGGTGACGGGGACAGGTGTGGCTCCCGGCTGGTCAGTCAGTCCGACTTCCAAAGCTTTTGGTAACGTGGTAGTCGGTCAAACCAAAATGGACAGTGTTACGGTGACGAATACCGGAACATCAACCTTGACCATCTCGACGGTAACATCCGGTAATGCACTGTTCACGGTCAGTCCGTCGAGTGGAAGTATCGCAGCGTCAAGTACCCAAAAGTTTTATATCACATTCAGCCCTGCGGCTACGGGTGCACAAGCCGGAGATATACTCTTTACCCATGATGCAACTGGTTCACCCGACACTGTGACAGTGACGGGAACGGGAGTTGCGCCAGGATGGTCTGTAAGTCCTGCATCGAAGGCGTTCGGGAGTGTGGTTGTTGGCCAGAGTAAGATGGATAGCGTTACGGTGACGAATACAGGGACATCTACTCTGAACATCTCGGCAGTGACGTCGAATAATGCGAGGTTCACAGTCTCTCCTTCATCCGGCAGTATAGCGGCTTCCGGGACTCAGAAGTTCTATCTCACTTTTAGCCCCGCGGCAACAGGCGCCCAAGCAGGTGATATTATCTTCACACACGATGCAACAGGTTCGCCGGATACAGTGATTGTGACGGGAACAGGAGTGGCGCCGGGTTGGTCTGTCAGTCCGGCTTCAAGGGCATTTGGCAATGTGGTTGTTGGACAGTCAAAGATGGATAGTGTGACTGTTACGAATACAGGAACTTCGATTCTGACGATTTCAGCAGTGACATCAAATAATGCGAGATTCACTGTATCTCCATCAAGTGGCAGTATTGCTGCTTCCGGAAACCAGAAATTCTATATCACCTTCAGTCCGACTGCTGCTGGTGCGCAGGCTGGCGATATTGTCTTTACTCATGACGCAACAGGCTCGCCTGACACCGTGACAGTAACAGGAACAGGGGTCTCGCCAGGCTGGTCAGTCAGTCCTGCTTCAAAGGCCTTTGGCAATGTGGTTGTTGGCCAGAGTAAGATGGATAGTGTTACGGTGACCAATACAGGGACATCAACGTTAACGGTCTCAGCAGTGACATCAAATAACGCAAGGTTTACAGTAAGTCCTTCCGGCGGCAGTATTGCAGCATCCGGTTCACAGAAGTTCTATATCACGTTCAGCCCAACTGCCACAGGCTCACAGGCAGGTGATGTTCTCTTTACGCATGACGCAACCAGTTCGCCTGATACTGTTGCGGTGACTGGAACCGGTGTCGAACCCGGATTCTCCGTCACACCGGGCAGTATAGATTACGCATTTGTTGTTGTCGGCAACAGTATCCTTGATAGTGTTACGGTGACTAATACCGGGACTTCAACGCTGACGATATCTTCTGTAATATCCGACAATGCCGAATTTACGGTGAGTCCGGGAAGTGCAGTGATTCCTCCATCAGGATTACAGAGATTTCACATCACGTTCGCTCCGATCAATACCGGTGCTGAAGCAGGGAACATTGTGTTTGTTCACGATGCTCCTGCGGCAGATGCATTAGTCACCAATGATACAGTAAACGTGACAGGTGTCGGTGTTGCTCCCGGCTGGTCGGTCAGTCCGGTATCAAAGGCATTTGGTAATGTTGTTGTTGGCCAGAGCAGGATGGATAGTGTCACTGTAACCAACACCGGCACATCAACGCTGACCATTTCGGCGGCAGCCTCGAACAATGCCAGGTTCACGGTATCTCCTTCAACTGGCAGCATCATTGCTTCCGGATCTCGGAAGTTTTACATCACCTTTAATCCGAATGCGACCGGTGCACAAGCAGGGGACATCATCTTTACGCACGACGCAACAGGGTCACCCGATACAGTAACAGTAACCGGAACAGGCGTAGCCCCCGGCTGGTCGGTCAGCCCGACGTCAAGGGCCTTTGGCAATGTAGTAGTTGGCCAGAGCAGGATGGATAGTGTCACGGTGACCAATACCGGAACATCAACATTGACAATCTCGACGGTAACATCAAACAACGCGAGGTTTACGGTCAGCCCCTCAGGCGGCAGCATCGTTGCTTCCGGAACTCAGAAGTTTTATATCACGTTCAGCCCGAATGCGACCGGCATACAGGCAGGAGACGTCATCTTTGCACATGATGCAGCCGGGTCGCCTGATACAGTGACGGTTGATGGCACCGGGGTTGCTCCAGCATTCTCGGCAAGCCCGACCTCCGTGGCGTTTGGGAATGTTGTTGTAGGATCATCCCCAATGGATAGTGTTACCGTAACCAATACCGGCACTTCAACGCTGGATATTTCGGCGGTGACCTCGAACAATGCACGGTTTACTGTAAGTCCCGCAAGCGGAAGTATCGCGCCGTCAGGATCACAGAAGTACTATATTACATTCAGCCCGACGTCTACAGGTGGAACATCCGGCGGCATTGTGTTTGTACATGATGCCTCGGGTTCTCCTGACACGGTTGAAGTGAGCGGCACCGGCATGCAGCCCGGTTTCCTGGTGAATCCGCCGGGTATTGCCTATGGAAATGTTGTTACGGGGCAGAGCAAAACTGATAGTGTTACCGTGACCAATACGGGGACATCTCTTCTTTCGGTATTGTCTGTACTGTCGGGCAATGCACGGTTTAGTGTGAGCCCGGGTAGCGGAAATATTGCGCCGTCGGGTACGATGAAATTCTACATCACGTTCAGTCCGACGATTGCCGGGCCGGAATCCGGTGATATTATGTTCACACATGATGCTGCCGGTTCGCCGGACACAGTCACTGTGAATGGTACAGGTGTTCTACCGACGTTCACCATCACTGCAGGAGCTGATACTGGTGGGTCTATAACACCTTCCGGCTCAATAA
>CAZWIN010000005.1:0-27028 GCA_964633855.1 uncultured Chitinophagales bacterium | reverse complement strand
GCATGATCTTTACCCCTACATTCGGATACAAAGCTACGGAACAGTATTTCACATTCTCCCAACCTAAAAACGACAAACCCCGCCCCTGCTTCGCTAGATGTGCTATTGCAGAGAACGGGGTTTCACATACTATCCTGCCTGGTACGCAGCATAAACTCCAACTACCGGTGGAAAGATACATTTGAAATACGGAATAGTCAAACAGAATTACAATCATGCAGTTCCGCGATGTCACTGTCTGGTTCATGTGCTCTCCCATTTCACACACCATGCCAACAGGTACAGAAAACCATGTGCCGTCACGGCGCAGGGAGGGTTCAGGGAGCCGTGACGGGCAGTCGCGCGAGAACCAAGGGAGATCATCTCTTTTGCTGTTCACTGAACCAGCCGCACTGTTTCAATATCAGGACAGTTTATTAAAAACGCATAGTCTTAAGGAGAACTCGATGAGCTAAGGAGCGAGTAAGGAGGAAGTAAGGAAGACGCCCGAAGGAAGCCCGAACCAACCTCCAAGGAAGCATGATGCAGGGAGCCAAGGGAGAAAATCAATCGTTTGCAAGGACGATTCTCTCAGATACCCGCCGGCGCTGAGATGAAAACGGTAAATGCAGAATGTTTCTACGAACGTTTAAGGAGAATCACGGAACCATTATGTGAATTACCCGAAGCGAATTTTGCATTTCGGGCGTAGAGAAAAGGAAACAGTGACAGCAGAAAAGGCCTGAGTTGAGATACGGGATGTGAGATGTGATCCCGCTTGTGCGGGATTTCCGCCACAACGATGGCGGACAAGTCGGCGACGTGGAAGTCGCCTCAAGATGTGGGATGTGTCTATTGAAGAAGAACGCCGGGCCATGTAGCACCAACGCCCTCACCTTGAAATTGAAAGCTCTTTTGTGCACTTTTCATTTGAATTTCAAAGGCTATTGTTCATGCTTCTCCTCATTCCCGCCATGGAAATCAAAGGCGGCCGCTGCGTTCAGATGGTGCAGGGCGTGGAGGGGTTCGCCTATTCGGACGACCCGGTCGAAATGGCGCGGCTCTGGCGGATGGAAAACGCCAAATCGCTCCACGTTACGGATGTTGACGGCGCAATACAGGGACGGCTTGTCAACACGGAAGTGTTGAAGCGTATTGTCTCCACCGTGGATATCCCCATCGAACTTGGCGGCGGGTTGCGCACATTCGATGATGTACAGCAGGCATTTGACCTTGGCATGTACCGTGTGCTCATCAGTACGATGATGATTGCCAACCCGGACGAGGCAAAGCGGGTTATCGAGCGGTTCGGGCCAAGCAAGATCGTGCTGGGCATTGACGCCATGGATGGCATTGTTGCCACCCACGGCTGGACTGAATCCTCCGGGCTGACGGCGCTTACCGTCGCACTCAACGCAAAAGCCATCGGCTTCAAGCGGATTGTCTATACAGACATTCGCCTCGATGGAACCCTGCGTGGTGTCAACCTTCGCGTGCTGCGCGAACTCGGAGAGAAAACAGGAATGCGTGTCACGGCTGCTGGCGGTATTGCCGGGCTCGATGATTTGCTCAAAGTCCAGGAGCTCGAACAATTCGGCGTTGACTCTGCCGTGGTCGGACGCGCACTCTATGAAAACAAATTTTCCTGTCAGCAGATGTGGCGCATGTGTGAAGCCGGCAACTACCCCTATACGGCAAAGGTGTAATGTGAAAAATCAAGTCAAAAGTTAAAGGTCAAAAAGGGAGTTTCCATTCTCTGTGTTGAATCCGAGAAGGCTATCAAAAGACAGAGGTACCAAGTCCGAAATCCCAAACACATCCGAAATTGACAATCCGAATTCCGAAATCACTAATCACCTATCTCACTGAATGAAATTTCTCGTTATCGGCCACCTGTGCATGGATGTAATTCATCCGGTAGATGGTCCGGAAATGCAAAGTTACGGAGGCATCTATTATAGTATTGCCTCTCTTGCCTCGTTGCTGGGAGAAAACGATACTGTGTTGCCTGTGTTCGGCGTGAACAAAAGCGACTACCAGCCTCTTCTGCAGCAGCTTTCGCAATTCCCGAATGTTGACCCTTCGGGCATCTTCAAGTTCGATGAGCCGACAAACCAGGTGCATCTGTTCTACAAAGACCCTGAACACCGTATTGAGTGTTCCAGGTACATTGCCAAACCGATTCCTTATGAGAAAATCCGCCGGCGCCTTTCCGTGGATGGAGTTCTGGTGAACATGATTTCGGGCTCCGACCTCACCGTTGAGACGCTCGATCATATCAGGATGGCGGTACGCGGGCACGGTATCCCGATTCATTTTGATTACCACAGCCTGACCCTGGGCATCAAGGATAACTTCGAGCGCTTTCGCAGGCCTCTCGAAGACTGGCGCCGCTGGGCGTTCATGACGGATACGCTGCAATTCAACGAGGAAGAAATCGCAGGGCTGACGCTGGAAAGAATGTCCGAAGAACAAACAGTCGGGCATCTTCTCACGTTGAGCGTAAAGGCTGTTGTCGTTACCAGAGGGGAAAAGGGAGCGACCGTCTATTATAGTGATAAGAAAAGGGTTGTACGAAATGATGTTGATGGAATCAGGGTCAGGAGGCCGAAAGATTCTACCGGCTGCGGTGATGTTTTCGGCGCGGCGTTCCTACTGCACTATGTTAAGACGCATGATCTTCTGACCTCAACCAGGTTTGCCAATCAGGTTGCGGCGAAGAAGGCAGAGCAGTCCGGCTCGGACAATATGCAATCTCTTAAGAACATTCCCCTTCCGGCATGACAATGAATATTGCGCTTATTGGTTACGGCAAGATGGGGAAAGAACTGGAGCTTATTGCCGCCGAAAGGGACATCAACATCGTCAGGATTTTCACAGAAAAAGAGAATCGTGACGGGAAGGCTCTTACCAAAGCATCGCTCAAAAATGTTGACGTGTGCATTGAATTCTCCACTCCCGATGCGGTGATGAAGAATATGAAAGCAGTGATCTCCTGCGGCAAAAATATCGTTGTAGGAACCACCGGATGGTACGGCCGCATCAAAGAAGTAGAAGCAATGGTGAAAAAACACAAGTCAGGGTTTCTGTACGCGGCAAACTTTTCGCTTGGGGTGAATATCCTTTCGCAGATTGTCTCGGACGCTGCCCGGCTCTTCAACAAACAGAGTGGGTACGATGTCGCCATCAGCGAAGTACATCACCGCGGCAAGGCAGACAGTCCGAGCGGAACAGCATTAGCTCTCGGCTCTGTGATTATGCAGCAGATGAAAAGAAAATCCGCGCTACTGACGGAAACCGCACACGGGCAGATCAAGCCGCACCAACTTCATGTCTCTTCAGCACGTGTTGGCAATGTAACAGGCAGGCATGAGGTAGTATTCGATTCGGATGCCGATACAATCACACTTGTGCACACGGCAAAGAACCGGCGCGGTTATGCCCTCGGAGCACTTCTTGCAGCAGAATGGCTGAAAGGCAAAAAAGGATTCTACACAATGCGGGATGTGATAGCGTAAATTCAGCAGCCCGGACGAAAGCATACCACGATGAGACCAAAAAGCAAACGAAAACTCCTCTTTACCGGCACGGCCACTGCTCTTGTCACGCCTTTTAAAAAAGATGGCAGCGTAGACGAACAAGCGCTGCGGAAGTTTGTTGACTTCCAGCTCAAAGGAGGTGTTGAAGCGCTCGTTCCTGTCGGCAGCACCGGTGAAGGAGCCACGCTCTCCGACGATGAGCAGGCATTTGTCATTGAAACTGTTGTTGACCAGGTGAGCGGAAAAGTCCCGGTCATTGGAGGCGCCAGCAGTAATTCCACAGCGCGTGCCATTGCACTTGCAAAACAGGTGAAACAATGCGGCGCTGACGCTATTCTGAGCGTTGCACCCTTCTATAATAAGCCTACCCAGGAAGGAATCTTCAAGCATTTTGCTGCCATTGCAGATGCTGTCGAACTTCCCTTGGTCATTTATAATGTCCCCGGACGCACTGCCTCAAACATCGAGGCTCACACATTGCTCAGGCTTGCGGAGGAAATTCCCCAGGCGTCAGGCGTCAAAGAAGCATCGGCAAATTTCGGGCAGATGATGGAAATTCTGCATCACCGTCCGGAAGGATTCGGCGTCTGGTCGGGAGACGACAACCTCACGCTTCCGCTTACTGCGCTCGGCGCTGACGGAGTTATTTCAGTCGTTGCCAATGAAGCTCCAAAAATGTTCTCCGACATGGTGCGCCATGCGTTGAAGGGCAAATTTGAAAAGGCACGCGAACTCCACTACAAACTTCTGCATTTGATGAATATCAACTTTATCGAGTCTAATCCGATACCTGTCAAAGCGGCGCTTGCTATGATGAAGATGATGGAAGCCCATTACCGGCTTCCCCTGGTGCCGTTGAGCGACGGCCTCAAGCCGAAACTCGAAAAGACGTTGCGCGACGTAAAACTCATTCCCTAAATATTCATGTCCCTTCAAAACGATATCGAACGCCTGTACGATCAGGACACCGGTACTCTTGATCGCGCGTCTGCATTGCCGCTATTCAATGACTTCAAAAGCCTGTTGAATAAAGGGAGCATACGCGCTGCAGAAAAGGAGGATCGTTTGTGGAAGGTGAACCATTGGGTCAAAAAAGGAATCCTTATCGGCTTCCGGCTCGGAGTTCTGACAGACGTCTCCATCAATGAGCAATTCAGGTTCTTCGATAAGAACACCTTTCCACTCAAAAAACTTACACTTGATGATGGAGTGCGCGAAGTGCCCGGAGGCTCGGCAATTCGCGATGGAGCGTATCTGGCGAAGGGCGTCGTTTGCATGCCGCCGATGTACGTCAATGTTGGCGCATACGTGGATGAACAGACGATGATTGATTCACATGCGCTCGTCGGGTCATGCGCACAGGTTGGAAAGCGTGTTCATCTTAGCGCAGCGTCGCAGATCGGCGGCGTGCTTGAGCCCGTCGGTGCAATGCCGGTGATCATCGAAGACGATGTGTTCATCGGCGGAAATTGCGGCGTGTACGAAGGCACGATCGTTAAACGGGGCGCCGTGCTAGCTGCCGGGGTGATACTCACAGGCGGAACACAAGTGTATGACGCCGTACAGCAGCAAATCCACAAAAAACTCCCCGGCCACCCGCTCACGATTCCGGAAAACGCTGTTGTCGTCGCAGGAAGCAGGCCACTGCAAAATGCATGGGCGCAATCTCATTCCCTCAATGTCTATACTCCGGTCATTGTGAAATACAGGGACGACAAGACATCGGCATCAACGGCGCTTGAAGAAAGCCTGCGATGAGCATCGAGCGCGTACTGATTGTGGGAAGCAACGGGCTTCTCGGACAGAAAGTAACGGAACTTCTCGTACGCGGTTCCGCATATCAGCTGATGCTTGCGTCAAAAGCGCCAAAACCCGTGCGTCAATTACAAACGACGGAATACACCCAGCTCGACGTCACCTCGAAGAAGGATGTCAAGCAGCTTGTCTCTTCCTTTGACCCGCAGGTGATCATCAATGCTTCGGCGATGACCAATGTTGACGCCTGCGAAACAGAGCGCGAGCTGGCGTGGAAAATCAATGTGGATGGAGTCGAGAATCTCATTGACGCCGCCAAGATTAACGATAGAAAGATTGTTCATATCTCCACAGACTACGTGTTTGACGGCAAGGCGGGGCCGTATTCCGAAAACGACAGGCCGGAACCGTTGAGCTACTACGGCAAAACAAAGTTTGCGAGCGAGAATGCGCTCCGGAGTTCGGATGTACCGCACATGATCCTGAGAACCATGGTACTCTAC
Organism: uncultured Chitinophagales bacterium; assembly: GCA_964633855.1. Lineage (GTDB taxonomy): Bacteria > Bacteroidota > Ignavibacteria > UBA10030 > UBA6906 > CAZWIN01. The sequence goes on along the minus strand of CAZWIN010000005.1, from coordinate 21,252 downwards.
GGCTATGCCGCGGGAGTGAAATCAAATTTTGCACTGTGGCTGATCGAAAACCTTGAAAAGAAAATGCCCGTACGTGTGGTGGATGACCAACTGGGCAACCCCACGTTGGTGGACGACCTCGCGTTTGCCATTGCCAGCGGTATCGAACTCGAGCGGACCGGCACCTATCACGTTGCGGGACGGGATATCGTCAGCCGGTATGAATTTGCCAGACGCCTTGCGGCTATTTTTGAGTTTGATGAAACATTAATTACGCCGATAAAGACTTCTCTACTCAAACAACCTGCGCCAAGGCCATTGAAGTCCGGCTTGGTTACATTGAAAGCGGAAGTTGAACTTGGCTACCGGCCATCAACCGTGGACGAAGGCCTCACGATTCTCAGAAGCCAGCTTGCGCGGACAGCAAAATGGGCGGCAGACAGCCCGCCGGTGCAGTCAGGAAGACAAAAACAGTAAAGGATACCACCGAACAATGCTCGATATCAGATTTATCCGGGATCATGTTAATGCAGTAACTGAAGGCGTTGCAAAAAAGGGCGAGGATACGGCGAAGATTGTAGAAGCGCTGGGACTTGATGAACAACGACGCAGCCTTATCCAAAAAACGGAAACGCTGAAAAGCCGGAAGAACACAGTTTCAACGCAAGTGGCAAAAATGAAGTCTTCGGGCGAGGACGCATCCGCCGTCATTGCCGAAATGAAATCCGTTGCCGACGAAATTAAAACGATTGATGATGAACTCAAGTCCGTTGAGGAGAAACTGCGGAACACGCTGCTGCAGATTCCCAACATTCCACACTCCTCCGTTCCGGTCGGTAAAACCCCGGCTGAAAACCAGGTGATTTCAGCATGGGGAACGCCTGCTGCTACGGATTTCCCGATGAAACCGCACTGGGAGTTGATCGAAAAGCTCAATCTGATTGATTTTGCACGCGGCACGAAAATTACCGGTGCGGGATTTCCGGTCTATATCGGGAAAGGCGCCCAACTCGAACGGGCCCTCATCAATTTCTTTTTGGATGAAGCAGCGGCAAACGGGTACACCGAGCTCTTTCCGCCGCTTGTGGTGAACGCGGCAAGCGCAACGGGAACGGGACAACTTCCCGACAAGGAAGACCAGATGTATGTTGCCGATCGGGACGGCTTCTATCTTGTCCCGACCGCGGAAGTGCCGGTAACGAATTTTTATCGCGATGAGATTTTGACTGAGAAACAACTCCCGACGAAGTTCTGCGCTTATACTCCCTGTTTCCGTCGTGAAGCCGGGTCATACGGCAAAGACGTCCGCGGGCTGAACCGCGTCCACCAGTTCAACAAGGTGGAGCTCGTCAAGTTTGTCCACCCGGAGAAATCATACGACGAGCTTGAGAGTTTGCGCCAGGACGCGGAACGATTGCTGCAGAAACTTGGTTTGCATTATCACGTGCTGCTGATGTGCTCAGGCGATCTCGGCTTTACGCAGGCGAAGAAGTACGACCTGGAAGTCTGGGCGCCGGGACAGCAACGCTGGCTGGAAGTATCCTCCGTAAGCAATTTCGAATCATACCAGGCACGGCGGATGAACATCCGCTTCCGGCCGGATGGGGGAAAACCCGAGATTCTTCACACGCTGAACGGCTCCGGGCTTGCGCTGCCGAGAGTTGTTGCGGCACTGCTTGAGCACAACCAGACGCCGGAAGGGAAAGTGATCATCCCCAAGATATTGCACAAATACACAGGTTTTGAAATAATTGGATGATCATAAATCCTGAACGTTTCCAGTGAAGGATCTGACAGCTGAGAATACTAAACTCCACTAAATGAAACCCCTCCTCCGGCTCAGGCCTTATCTCTCGAAGTACAAGACTACATTGTTGTTGGGATTGCTGACTGTTGTCGCCAGCAACCTCTTCACTGTCGCACAACCACTCTTTATCGGAAGCGCCGTTGATTCATTGAAAGCGGGTCTGGAAGCCGGACAGTTGAACAGCGGCGATATTCTGAAATACGCCCTGCTGATTGTCGGATTCTCCGCAATTGCTGGAACCTTCACCTTTCTTACGCGGCAGACAATTATCGTGGTCTCCCGCCGCATTGAATACGACATGCGAAACGACTTTCTCTCTCATATCCAGAAACTCTCTCTCTCATATTTCCAGAACACACCGACCGGCGAATTGATGGCGCACGCGACGAATGATATCGGCGCCGTGCGCAACAGCCTTGGCCCGGGAATCATGTATCCTACGGATACGCTGATGACGTTCACCATGGTTCTTGCAATCATGATGTACAAAGACTGGCAATTGACGCTCCTCGCATTGATTCCTCTCCCCTTTGTCTCGTATGCTGTGTACCGGTTGGGAAAAGTTGTGCACGCAAAATTTGAGGAACGCCAAAAACAGTATGCAGCCCTCACAACACGCGCACAGGAAAACCTCTCCGGCATACGCGTGGTCAAGGCATACGTCCGCGAAGCGTACGAAGCAGGCTTGTTCCGCTCAATGAGCTGGGACTACCTGCAGAAGAACCTGGTGCTTGCCCGTGTGCAATCCATCATGTGGCCGTTGATGTTTCTCCTTGTGGGTTTCTCAATTATCATCACCCTGTATTTTGGCGGAGTCAGGGTTATTGAAGGCCGGCTTTCCATCGGCGGGTTGACCGCGTTCTTCGGCTACCTCATTATGCTCATCTGGCCGATGATTGCTTTTGGCTGGGTGATCAATATTCTGCAGCAGGGCGCCGCATCCATGGCACGGCTTGCAAAAATTGCCGACACAAAACCGGAAATCAGCGACTCGCCTGAAACTCTTGCTTCCATAGCAAGCGTGGAAGGGACTATTGAGTTCCGCAATGTGAGCTTTCAGCACGGGAATTCGCCGCGGCCCGCATTGAGTGATATCAATCTTACCATCCCTTCAGGGACTACCCTTGCAATCATCGGGTACACCGGATCCGGCAAGAGCACATTGGTCAATCTCATTCCCAGGCTGTACGACGTTACCGATGGCGAGTTGTTGATAGATGGAAAGAATATCAGGCAGATTCCGTTGCATGTCCTTCGCTCCAGTGTCGGTTATGTGCCGCAGGAGACATTTCTGTTCTCCGAGTCACTGACGGAAAACATTTCCTACGGGACTGAAAACGGAACAGAAGAGCATGTACATGAAGCCGCAGAGGTTTCACAAATTGCACGCGATGTCCGTGATTTTCCAAAAGGCTATCAGACCATGCTCGGCGAGCGCGGCATAACTCTTTCCGGCGGACAAAAACAACGCACCAGTATCGCCCGTGCTGTAATGCGAAAGCCGCGCATTCTCATTCTGGATGACGCGCTTTCCGCCGTTGACACATACACGGAAGAGGAAATCCTGAAACAACTCCGCACCGTGATGAAGGGGCGGACAAGCATCATCATCAGCCATCGCATTTCCACCGTGAAAGATGCGGATCAGATAGTTGTGTTGAATGAAGGAAGAATTGTCGAACGCGGAACACACGACGAACTGGTGGTAACAGGCGGGATTTATGCGGAGCTGCACAGGAAGCAGTTGCTTGAGCAGGAATTGGAGCAGCTTAAATAGGTTAAAGGGAAATGGCTAAAAGTCAGAAAATGGAGCGGCCCGTAAAAGAAGTACCGCGAGAAGGGGTTGTCGAACGAAGTGACATCGACCAAAGAGCCTTTGAGTTTGCACTAAGAATAATTGGTTTGACCAATCTCTTGCCTGGCACTGTGGCAGGAAAAGTGTTTGCACATCAACTGGCTCGATCCGGAACATCAATAGGTGCTAATATAGAGGAAGCTCGAGGAGGATTCAGCAAAAATGATTTTGCTTACAAGATGAGCATTGCCCTTAGAGAAGCGAGGGAGAGTAACTACTGGCTGAGACTCATTGAGGGCTCCGGCTTGATTAAACCCGACATAATAGCACCACTCCTCAAGGAATCGGGTGAAATTAAAAATATACTTGGAGCCATAGTAAGTAAAGCACGGGGCAAACGGACCTGACTCGCATTACCTTTTATTTTTCACCTTTAACCTTTTACCTTTTTTGACTTTTGCATTTTTACTTTTGACTTAATCAATGAACGAAGAAGAAATCCTCGGTAAGGCATACGACGCGAAGCTGATGCGACGGCTGTTGAAGTATTTGCGGCCCTACCGCTGGCAGGTAGCTGCGGGTATCGCACTGAGCATTCTCGTTTCCGGCATGGAGGCGATACGCCCGTATTTCGTTAAGATTGCGGTTGACCAGAATATCGCACAGGGCGACAGGCACGGCCTGTTGATGACCACACTTCTATTTTTGGGCGTGATGATCCTTCGCGGTGTGGTGCAGTATCTCAACACATACATCACACAGTGGGTCGGCCAGCGGACCATTTTCGACCTCAGGATGGAAGTCTTCGAGCACCTCCAACGGCTCGGCCTGAAGTTCTACGACAGAAACCCCATCGGAAGGCTGATCACCCGCGTCACAAGCGACATTGAAGTGCTCAACGAAATGTTCTCCTCCGGTATCGTGATGGTCTTCAGCGACATCTTCACCATTATCGGCATTTTGTATTTCATGTTCAGCATGAACTGGAAGCTCGCCCTTGTGTCACTGAGCGTACTACCGTTGCTGTTCTACGGAACCTTCCTCTTCCGCAAAAAGGCGCGTGAAGCATACCGCGAAGTGCGCCTACAAGTGGCACGCATCAATACATTTATGCAGGAGCACATCACCGGCATGATGGTGGACCAGGTATTCAACCGGGAGAAAAAATCTTATGACGAGTTTGACGGCATCAATGCTCTTCATCGTGATGCCAACATCAAATCGATATTCTATTATGCAGTGTTCTATCCGGGCGTGGACCTGATCGGCGCAATTGCCGTGGGGCTCATCATCTGGTACGCGGGCATCGATACGTTGGGTGGCACGATCACCATTGGGACTGTCATGGCGTTTCTGCAATTCAATGAAATGTTCTGGCGGCCTATCCGTGACCTCTCGGAAAAATACAATATCATGCAGACCGCAATGGCGTCGTCTGAGCGGGTCTTTAAACTTCTGGATGACAATACGTTTGTCGCTGACCCCGCGCAGCCCGTGGAACTCTCTTCAGTCCGGGGCGATATCGAATTCCGCAACGTTTGGTTTGCCTACAATCCCGCTCCGGATACAGATGGAAAGATAGATTGGATACTGAAAGATGTTTCCTTCAAAATTCGTTCCGGGGAAACAGCGGCGTTTGTCGGCCATACCGGCGCAGGCAAAACGACCATCATCAGCCTGCTCGCCCGCTTTTATGAAATTCAAAAAGGTGAGATTCTTGTGGATGGAGTTGATATTACAACACTCCGGCAATCCGATTTGCGAAAGCACATTTCTGTCGTCCTGCAGGATGTCTTCCTTTTTTCCGGAGACATCACATCGAATATCGGGTTGGGAAATGAAGCAATCACAGAAGACCGCATCAAGGCGGCAGCTCGTACCGTCGGTGCGCACAGATTCATCGAGCAACTTCCCGGGCAATACAACGAAGAGGTGAAGGAGCGCGGAGCGACGCTTTCAGTCGGACAAAAACAGCTCGTCTCATTTGCACGCGCGCTTGCACATCACCCCCGCATTCTTATCCTTGACGAAGCAACTTCCAGTGTGGACACTGAAACGGAAATCCTGATTCAGCAGGCGATCAAAAAGCTGTTGCAAGGCCGCACATCCATAGTGATTGCGCACCGGCTCTCCACAATTCAGAACGCGCACAGAATCATTGTGATGCATAAGGGAGAGGTGAGGGAGATGGGAACACATCAGGAATTGCTTTCACTCGGCGGGATCTACTACAAACTCTATCAACTGCAATACAAAGAACAGGAAGCACAGGCAGTTTCCGTGCGGACCGGAACCTGAGTAGGCATCATCTCAGGGCAAGCTCATCTTCTCGGGATTCGTGTTATTCGCATTACCTTTCGGCCGCAACCACACCTTCCCTTCTTCAAGGCTCCTGAATATCTTTATGGTAATGTTCTTGTCGGCAGCAAGAAGCTGAACCATCCGCACCATTCCATGGTTGAGCGCATTACTCACAATGATCGCCCAGTGTGAGCCCTGAACCTGTTCTTCGTTTGCAGAGAGGAACTTGATCAGCTTCTCCACATATTCCGCTGAAGGCCCCTCACGGAGCCGTGACCGATCAACGATAAAATCAAATCCCGTCTTATAATCCGGATGGGCGAGGATTTCAGAGAATACCTTTTCGATTTCCTGGAAGGTAGGATTTTCATGGTAGTCAACACTCACCACTTGCAAAGTGGCGTCAATTTCAAACGAGATTTTCATGAAATCCTGCAAAGAACAATAAGCATCGGTAAGAGGGTATTTCCCTTGCGGGAATGATAGCAAGTTATCATGCCTTTGTCAAGCGTGCATGTACCGGACGATGCATGCATTCCGAAACACTACCATGGCTTTTCTCCGTGACTTTTCGCCCGGATCCCTTTGCCTTTTCATTTTTTCTTTCTTACTTTGAAAACGGATGAAGTTCAGTCCCCGGTATTCTTGCCATGTTGTTCTTCACTATTTCCATTCGACTCGTGTATCACCACTCAAACGGAACATTGATCCATGAATAAAGCCGCCACACTGTTGAATTCGTCCGTGGGCAAAAAGGTCATCATGGCCCTGACGGGTTTCTTCCTGTTCAGTTTTCTGATTGTTCATCTTTACATCAACCTGTTTCTCTTCAAACAGGATAGCGGGCACACCTTTGACGTGTATGCCGAGTTCATGGCAACGTATCCGCTGCTGCGGCCGCTGGAAATCGTGCTCTTTGCCGGCTTCCTGCTTCATGCCGTCCTGGGGATCTGGCTGGGAATCATGAACCGCGGCGTCCGCCGGCAAAAATACAAGGTGAACCGTGCATCCGATAACGCATCATTGGTTTCGCGCATTTCTTTCTGGACCGGAATTATCGTCGGGATATTTCTCGTCATTCATATCCGGACGTTCTTCGTCACGTCCCGATTCCTTCCGGACGGACGGACGATGTTTGAAATTGTACGCGATGCATTTCAAAGCCCTCTCTATGTGATCTTTTATCTTATCTCACTTACGTTTCTTGCTTATCACATCAAGCATGGATTCCAATCAGCGTGCCAGACCCTTGGCCTTCGCACAGGCCGCTATCAGCGCTTGATTGACTTGGCAGGAATATTCTTCTGGCTAATCATTCCATTGGGATTCGCCTCCATGCCGATTTATTTCCTCTGGATTTACTAACGGGAATCAACAATCATGACTCTTGACTCGAAAATTCCGGCCGGGCCGATAGAAAAAAAATGGGATTCGCACCGCTTTAATCTCAAGCTGGTGAACCCTGCCAACAAACGAAAATACCACATCATTGTTGTCGGCACAGGGCTTGCCGGCGCTTCTGCAGCGGCGTCCTTTGCAGACCTTGGCTACAGCGTCACATCGCTTTGTTATCACGAATCTCCGCGGCGCGCGCACAGTATCGCCGCCCAGGGCGGCATCAATGCCCCGAAGAATTACACTAACGAGGGCGACAGTATCTGGCGCTTGTTCTATGATACTGTAAAGGGGGGAGATTACCGCGCACGTGAAGCCAATGTGTACCGTCTTGCGCAGGTCAGCGGAAACATTATTGACCAATGCGTGGCACAGGGTGTCCCCTTCGCCCGCGAGTACGGAGGACTTCTGGACAACCGCTCGTTTGGCGGGGCACAAGTTTCGCGTACATTCTACGCCCGCGGGCAGACAGGGCAGCAACTTCTTCTTGGTGCATACTCCGCGCTGGAAAGACAGATCGGAGCGGGAAACATCAAGTTTCTTGACCGGCGGGAGATGATTGACCTCGTACTCATCAACGGAAAAGCGCGCGGCGTTATCGTCCGTAATTTGAAGTCCGGAAAACTCGAACGGATTGTTGGCAACGCAGTCGTTCTCGCGACCGGCGGGTACGGCAACACGTTCTATCTCTCCACAATGGCAAAGGCAAGCAATGCCACGGCAATCTGGCGCGCACACAAAAAGGGAGCATTCTTCGCCAACCCGTGCTTTACACAGATTCATCCGACATGTATTCCGCAAAGCGGCGATTACCAATCCAAGCTCACACTGATGAGCGAGAGCCTGCGGAACGACGGGCGTATTTGGGTGCCCAAACAGAAGGGCGACAAACGAAAGCCGCACGACATACCGGAGGCGGAGCGGGATTATTACCTGGAGCGACGGTATCCTTCATTCGGCAACCTCGTGCCGCGTGATGTCGCTTCGCGTGCAGCAAAGAAGATGTGCGATGAGGGGTACGGAGTAGGCCCGACAGGCCTTGCAGTGTATCTGGACTTTTCGGACGCAATCAAACGGCTTGGCAAGGAGAAGATTGCGGAGAAATACGGCAATCTCTTTGATATGTACCACGAGATCAGCGGAGAGAACCCGTACGATACTCCCATGCGAATCTACCCTGCCATTCATTACACAATGGGCGGGCTTTGGGTGGATTACAATTTAATGAGCACTATTCCGGGATTGTTTGTCATCGGTGAAGCAAATTTTTCCGACCATGGCGCGAACAGGCTTGGTGCAAGCGCGCTTATGCAGGGCCTCGCAGACGGGTACTTCGTGCTACCCTACACCATTGGCGATTATCTAGCCGGAACGAAGTTTGAAAATGCAACAGCAGAGGATGCAGCATTCAAACAGGCGGAAGATGACGTTCAGCTATACATCAAGAAACTTCTCTCGATCAACGGAAAGCGAACGGCTGACACGTTTCATCGCGCGCTCGGGAAAATCATGTGGGATAACGTCGGGATGGGGCGCAACCGGGCAGGGCTGACCTCCGCAATTACGGCAATACAGAAACTGCGCGAAGAGTTCTGGGGTGATCTGAAGCTTGTCGGTAACGAAAGCATGAACAGCGAGCTCGAGCGTGCCGGCCGTGTCGCAGACTTCATTGAACTCGGGGAACTTCTCGCCCGCGACGCCTTGCACCGCGAGGAGTCGTGCGGTGGACACTTCCGCGAGGAATATCAAACAGAGGAAGGCGAGGCGCAACGAAACGATGAACAATTCGCGTATGCTGCTGCGTGGGAGTTTGCCGGCGCCGGCAACGAGCCGAAGCTTAACAAGGAACCACTGACATTTGAACACGTGAAACCGTCGCAGAGGAGCTACAAATAATGAACCTTACAGTTGAAGTGTGGCGACAAAATAATCCGGACGCGGCCGGAAAGTTCGTCACGTACAATGTCTCAAACATCTCTCCCGATGCTTCGTTTCTGGAAATGCTGGACGTGCTGAATGAAGAACTTGTCCGGAAAGGCGAGGAGCCGGTTGCATTTGACCATGATTGCCGCGAAGGAATCTGCGGAAGCTGCGGTATGATGGTCAACGGAAGAGCACACGGACCCGAGCGTGGAATTGCAACGTGCGAACTGCGGATGCGCTCATTCAAGGATGGCGATCATGTGGTTGTTGAACCGTGGCGCGCAACGCCGTTCCCGGTCATCAAAGACCTGGTTGTTGATCGAACATCGTTCGATAGGATCATGCAGTCGGGTGGGTTTGTTTCAGTAAAAACAGGCGGCGCCCCTGACGCCAATGCAATTCCGATCCCCAAAGTGATTGCCGATGAAGCATTCGACGCTGCAGCGTGCATAGGATGCGGGGCGTGTGTAGCAGCCTGCAAGAACGGCTCAGCAATGTTGTTCGTGTCTGCAAAGGTGTCGCAGCTGGCGCTGCTTCCCCAAGGGAATTCCGAGCGTCAAGCACGCGTTGACTCCATGGTTGCACAGATGGACGCAGAAGGCTTTGGTGCGTGTTCCAATACCTATGCATGTGAAGCGGAGTGCCCGAAGGGGATCTCCGTTTCACATATTGCACGGCTCAATCGTGAATACTTACGCGCAAAAATATTATAGCGTTGCACGGATCAGAGTCAGATAATTCAGTTTGTAGGGGTTCAGCATGCTGAGCCCCTACTCTGTTTTAGATGGCACCATGAAAAACTCCTCATTGAGCCGGACGCGTTGGATGCTACTCATTCTTCTCGTTGCCCTCAGCCGTCTCCCCTTTCTCTTCGCCGGCTACGGCTCGGATGCAGATGCCTGGCTCGTGGCATACTCGGGTTCGCAATTCTGGAACACAGGCATTTACGAAGTATCCCGGTTCCCGGGCTATCCGCTGCATGAGATCATTATGGCGCCGTTTGTTGTGTTCGGAGGTGCGCCACTTGGAAATACAATTACTTTGTTTGTAGCGTTTGCCCTGCTGTTTTCATGGAAACAGCTTGCCGAAAGGCAGATGAGGTTCCCGGCACTTTCGATACTCTGTCTTGCTTTTGCGCCGCTACTCTGGAAAAATTCCGCTACCATGATGGACTACGTTTGGGGCTTGCTCGCGATGATCCTCGCACTGCATGCGGCGCTCAACAAAAAAACGTGGCTCTCCGGAATTCTCATTGGCATCGCCGCGGGGTTTCGTCCATTTAACATTCTTCTGATAATTCCCCTGGTGGTTCTTCTCCTGTCAACCGGATTTGCCAAACGAAGTATTTTCGTGTGCATTGTTGCCGCTCTGCTTTCTTCTGCCAGTGCTTTCCTTCCGGTGATCCTGCGTTATGGCTTCAACGGGTGGATCGCCGGGACCGAATCACAAACAGCCGACATAACCCTGACGCTGCAGGAGCGGCTCGGCTTTTTCCTGTACCGTTCTATCTATGCTATCGGCCCGCTCGCTTTGGGCTGCCTGGTGTTCATTCTGTTTCGGGTGAGGAAAGCTTTGAACAAGGGTATTCTCAATCAAAATCCCCTGGTGGTTACTTCCATTGCCGGGGTGGCAACCTACCTGCTCCTCTTTTTATTTTTTCCACTGGAGAAGGAATACCTTCTTCCGGCATTACCGTTCTTGTTGATTATCGTAGACGCTCTGTCGCCGCGTACACTCATGACAGCATTCACTTTCTGCCTTCTCAGCTTTGCCTTTGTCAACCCCGATGTTGTACGGCACAATCAGCGAGTGGGAACTCCGGGTTTGAACGTCCACGAGGGCTTCATGATAGATAACTGGAATAAGCGCCGGGAAATTCTTGAGATGAGAAAGGCAGTCGGTTCACTTCCGATTCGCGGCAAAGCCGTACTTATGACCGGTGGTGATGCCGTTGTCTGGTTTGAGAATCCATACTTCGAGGTAGATACGTCCGCCTTCTGGCGTACATTCAACGCTCCCGTCGCCAGGCGAAATGACACTCCGGAAGTGCGTGTCATCGGCGGGCTTCACAGAGATGAGTTGACACGTGTTCAGCATGCCGGATACACGGTGTATTGTTACGCTCCCGTCCGGGGATACCTGGAAAAAGTGCTTGGATATACAATGAATGAAACGGGCATCAGTGTCGTTGCAAATCCCTGAAGTTCTTCCGGCATCCATTTCCCCCACATCACATATCTCCAAGTACCCTCCCCACGCTAACCTTGCAGGCAATGTAAATAAGTCGTAATTTCTAACCGGCCACCTGATTTCCCTTTTCCCTCAGTTGAATGAAATGTGATGAGAAGACTCTTCCCCGTTCTATTATGTTCCGTATTGCTGGCGTATCCCATTCCCGCCGGTGCGCAGAATTCCAAGGAGAATGCCGACTTCAAGCTCGCTATCAACCTGTATAATGACGGGCTGTACGACCTTGCCGCCGAACAACTCAAACAGTTCATCGCAGGTTACCCCAATACCACGCAGGGGGTTGACGCAAAATTTTTTCTCGGCCTCGCCCAGCTCAAACTCAAACAGTATGATGATGCGCGGCTCAGCTTTCAGACGTTTGCCCTGACGTACCAGGACAATCCCAAAGCTCCGGATGCGTGGTGGAACGTGGGTGAGTCATATGCCGCGGTGAAAAACTATCGCGAGGCTGCGCTCGCATTCGAGAGGGTCAAGGTATTTCACCCGAAAAGCAAATCCGCAGCCGATGCACTTGTGCAATCGGCAAAGTACTTTGCCGCGGCCGGCCAGCGTGACGATGCCCGCCGTGTCTTGCGTATTGTGATCCAGGAATATGCCGGAAGTTCAGCCGTACTCGTTGCACGTACACAACTCGGGCAAATGTATTTTTATGACGGGAATCTCCCGTTGGCACAGTCGGAGCTCAAACGCGTCGTTGAAGGAGACCCCTCGCCTGATGCAAAAGCACAGGCACTCCTCATCCTGGGGAATATTTCCCAATCGCTGGGCAGGATCGAACAGGCAGAGAAGGAATACCGGGAGATTATCGCCAAGTACGATAAATCCTCGGCTGTTCAGGGGGCATACGTAAACCTTGGCAAACTCCAATCAGCAAAGGGTGACTACACGGGGGCTGTGGAAAACTACAGGAAGGCTCTTGCCGGGAAAAGCATGGTGGATTCTTCTTATGTCCGCGAAGCACTCATAGAAGCCGGCAATGCCTACGCTTCATTGAAGGATTACACCGGTGCAGTCAGAAACTATAATCTCTTCATCACAACATTTCCCGCTGATACGCTTCTTGAAGATGTACTGTGGAAGAGCGCTGTTGTCAATGCAAAAGTAAAGAACTACAAACGCTCGAATGAGCTCTGCAGCCAGATACTGAAATCTCCACGGCCCGGACAATTCACACGCAAGGCAATCGGAAAACTTGCGCTCAATGCCATCGAGCAGAAGAATTTTTCCCTTGCCATACAGCAGCTGGAATCGTTCCTTGAGCAATATCCTGACGACCCGACCGCCCCGGAAGTGTTGTTGCGCATGGGAATGCTTGCTGAAGGGAATATGTCCGACCCGCGTGCAGCCGCCCTCGCATACGAGCGAGTCATCAATCGTTACTCCCGATCAGTATTTGCCGATGATGCGCTTGCCGGCGCGGCGCGGTGTTATGAGCAGTCGAAAGAATTCGACCGCGCCCTGCAATCGTATCGCGCATTGGCAACACGATATCCTGCATCCGAGCTCCGCGCCGATGCAGAGCGGCGCATCACCACTATTGAAACATTTGAAGCAAAGGATAAAGACGCCGGACTGGAAAAGCTTGCCTTGCTGCTGGGCGACGTGGTCGCCGAACGGGATAAGCCCGGATTGCCATTCAGGCTTGGTGAAACGTATTTCAACGACCTGAAGAATTATCAGGCCGCCGCAGACCAGTTTAACGCAGCAATCAAAAGCGGACTGAAGGATACGCGGTTTGCCGATGCCATGTTCCTGCGTGCGAAGTCATACGAGTTCCTTGCAAGAAGGAATGCCGAATACAAACCCAAAGCGATCGAATCATACGAAGCATTTATCGCATCCTGTGATACTGACCCGCGAATTGAGGACGCAGCAACGGCTGTTTTTTACCTGAAAGCTACATCGTTGCAGTTAACGCGCACGGCATATGATGCAACCCTTGCGACATTCCCGGAATTCTCACACAAGGATACGTTGATGTTGGGGCTTGGTTCCGCTTTGATGGACGCGGAAAGCACACGTGCGGCAATGGGTATATTCAACTTGCTCACTCACCAGTATCCTTCCTCCAAATCTGCCGAAGAGGCGGGCTTCCGGTACTTTACTTTGCTGAAGAAGAATGGGCTGGCTGATTCAATAGCAACCATTGGTCTGCGATATGTTTCGGCTTATTCCGAGAACATGTACACAGCAGAAATCATGGAAACAACAGCGGACATACTCACACAGCAAAACAAATTCTCGCGTGCAATTGAACTCTACAAAACTCTTACCGATGATTTCGCTTACACTGCGGCGGGACAACGCGCCCGCCGCAAGCTCGCAGATGCGCTTGTTGCAGACGGCAGCCGGGAAGACGCGGTACAGATATATGCCGATCTTCTTGAAGAACAGAAAGCCTCCCCGCTAAGTGTTGAAGAACCGGATGCCACGCTGTATTTGTCGCTTGGCAAGGCGTTCCATGCATCCGGAAAATTATCGGAGGCGAAAAACAACCTGCTGCGCTTTCTTGCTATGCAGCCCGGCGGAGAAATGGCCGCGCGTGCGTACAACCTTCTCGGGTTGATCTATCAGCAAGAGGGCCTTACTGATGTTGCCACAGGATATTTTCGTCAGGCGGGAGCAATCGCGCCCGCTGCTTCATCAACGCACGAAGTTGCCGATCTGCTGTTCAAGAGTGCAAATTACAGCGACGCCTTGAAACAGTACAGGCAACTCTCAGCATCGGCGAAAACAGAGGGTGACCGCCAATACTATGACGCACAAGCCATCATCTGCCGCTTTCGCAATAACGAGTTTGAGGGCGCAGAGAAGGATATGGCTGCTTTCGCGACAACATACAGGAACGCTGACGAGCAGCTTGCATCTTTTGAACTGGAGAGGGGCAACTATTATTACCGCAAGGAAGATTTTGTCAATGCCCGAAAAGCCTTTGACCGGGTTGCCAACAAATACGATAACACCTCCTCCGCTCCCTCAGCATTGTACTGGACAGGAAAAACTCTCGAATCAACCAACAAGCCCCAGGAAGCTTATAGGCAATACGAACAATTGTTAAAACAATATCCCGGTGCAGCGATTCTGCCGCGTGTATATGTTGCCCTCGGGAATATGTACTACAATCAGGAGAAATGGGACGAGGCGGTGCAGAATTACCGCAGGGTAGTTGACGATCCAAAGGCGGATCCGGAACTTCTCCAGTTCGCAATGAATAACCTTATCGAGACATACGATGCAGCAGGAATTTATGATGCCGCACTCTCTCTCACACGGAAGTATCTCGAACTGTATCCGAACAATGATGACAGCTTCGACAAAAACATTAAGATCGGCGTGCTCTACCAGCGGCTCGGCTACTATGACCAGTCTGCCCTGCATCTGCAGGCATTGCTGGATGAAGCAGGCAGTGACCTTGAAGGAGAAATCCGCTATTATATCGCCGAGGCAAATTACGGCAAAGGGGATTACCAGCAGGCAGTACTGGATTTCTTAAAAGTGCCGTACCTCGTTACCAAAAAGGGAAAGATCGACTGGACGGCGAATTCCCTCTACATGGCCGGACAGTCATACGAAAAGATGGGGCGGTTTGAACAGGCGGTCACCATGTACCAGCAGATTATTGACCGAAAGGGTATTGACGAGACGTTTAAATCTGCGGCGCGCAAGGAAATTGATCGCGTGAAAACAGTTCTACAAAAATCATCCAAATGACCATGCTGGAACGGGAAATAGAAATCATCATCGCACGCCTTGCTGAACGCACCATTGGCGCGCAGACGCATTATACCCTCGGCCAGGCGCTGGCATCGGGTATCCCCAATGGCATCAAAAATTATTTTCAGTCGGAGGTGATGGGATGGTTGCTCCAGGATCTCGACCCATCACTCCATTTTGCGCGGGTGAACATGACGGCCTCGCGTGTGCACCGTGCACGCGAGGCATTTCTGCATGTCTGCGCATCGGAGTACATGTTTCCACGCAATGAGTTTCTCGGAACGCTGGAGAACAGCGTACACTTCCTCACAAACTATCTCTGCAGGCCGCAGTGGACGCTCACAGAATTTATGTTTGGCAAGGGAACGGCCTTGAGCCGGGAACAGCTCCTGTCAAAACTGGAATACCTTGATGATTACCCGCACTACAAGACTCTCATCAAGGGAATACTTGAACGCAAGGGCTGGGCAAGTATTGACAGGGAACAATTCCGGTCGTTGCTTGGCAAAATTGACCGGCATTATCTACAACAGCATGCCGGGCGTGAACTTGCAGAATTGATCGAACCCGTGTTTCACTTTCTCTCATTGGCGGACACACCACCAACCGGCCGCATTCCCATCAAACCGGTGCTTGTTTTCTTTTCCGATAAATCCGAACATGGATTAAAAGAGTATATCGAGAACACCTGCCATATACGCAACGCAGTAGATATTTCCCTTGCTGAGTTGCGGGACATTCTCGAAGATATGCCTGCTCTTCCCGCAACAATGGCAGAGCCTGATCGTGAGGTTCCGCCGGAGCAGCCCATAACTGGAACACCGTATTCAGAGGAGAGTCCTCAAGCCACCGTTCCCCCTGAGGCAGCAGGACACATTCCACAATCAAGCACCGAGACAGGCAGAAACCTTGCACTTTCATTGACATTTGCCGGGTTGTCCGTCAAGCCAACGGAACCTCCCCTTCCGGAACTCCAAACCATCATTTCTTCCGACCTGCGTGAACTGTTCATCAATGAACTGTTTGGGAACGACGCTTCATATTACGAAGCGATTATCACCACGCTCAACGCAACGCCACATTGGAAAGAAGCTTCACTCTATCTCAATGAATTCTACGAAATCAACAATCTCAACCCACAGACGGATGAAGTCATGCAATTCACAGAAACTATTCGCCAGCGATATGCCACGGAGCGCCAGAACCAGAAATGAAATTTGTCGATTCGGCATTTATTCATGTCAAAGCAGGACATGGCGGTGTGGGCTGCGTGAGTTTTCGCCGGGAGAAATTTGTGCCGAAGGGCGGCCCTGACGGAGGTGACGGGGGACGCGGCGGTGATATTATCATTCGCGCAAACAAACAGCTCAGCACACTTCTCGATTTCCAATACAAGAAGGAATATGAAGCACAGCGTGGAGAGCACGGCCTCGGCTCCAACCAGACGGGAAAAAGCGGCAAAGATATTGTGCTTGAAGTCCCGGTTGGCACACTCATCAAAGATGCCGAAACGGGCAAAGTGATTGGCGACTTGCTCAAAGAGCACGACGAACTGCTGGTGGTCAAGGGGGGGCGCGGAGGGCGCGGAAATTCCGCGTTCGCCACTTCAACAAACCAGTCACCGCGGCAATTTGAACAGGGAGAGCCGGGTGAGGAACATGAGATTGAGCTTGAACTCAAACTTCTCGCCGATGTCGGGCTTGTCGGTTTTCCAAACGCGGGGAAGTCGACGCTCATCTCTGTTATTTCCGCGGCAAAGCCGAAGATTGCGGACTATCCGTTCACCACACTCGTTCCCAACCTTGGTATTGTGCGCATTGATGCCGGAAAGAGTTTTGTGGTCGCCGATATCCCGGGGCTTCTTGAAGGCGCACACAAAGGGAAGGGGTTGGGCATACAATTCCTCAGACACGTCGAGCGTACGCGGGTGCTGGTCTTTCTCATAGAGTCAACAAGTAACGACCCAAAAGCCGATTACAAGATCCTGATGAATGAACTGAAGCAATTTAACGCACACCTTACCAAAAAGCCAAAAATTATCGCCATTACAAAAACGGATATTATTGATGCAGAAGCCATGAAGGCATTGAAGAGAATCAATTTTGGGAAGGTGCCTGTTCATTTCATTTCCGCCGTTGCTGGCGTGGGAATCAAAGGGCTTGTCGCGGAGACGGGAAGAACAGTGTTTGCATCGGGGAAGGCAAAGTGACCATACCGGGAAAGGCAGCAAGAAAACCGCTTACGCCAGCCCGGTTGTATTCAGTGCTCACACTTCTTTCCTTCCTGCTGCTCCTCGTATTCATCACAGGGCTCTCCATTGGCAGTGTTCCTGTTTCCATCGCAGACATCGTGGGGGTGATAACAGGAACCAAGACAACTTCCGAGGCAGTACGCACCATCGTACTGGATATTCGTCTCCCCCGCCTTCTCCTCGCAATACTTGTCGGTGCAGGACTTTCCATTTCCGGAGTGGTGTTTCAAGCATTGCTGAGAAATCCACTTGCGGAACCATTCATCCTCGGCATTTCGAGCGGCGGAACGGTCGGCACAATACTGGCTATCGGTATCGGGTTTGGCGCTTTGAGTATCACCGCCCCCATTGCATCATTCATTGGCTCGGCAAGCGTCATGTTTCTTGTGTATTCGCTTGCGCACCGGAGGGGGCAACTGGATACCTATACTCTTCTCCTGTCAGGAGTAATGATCGGGGCATTCTTTAACGCTGCGGTGTTGTTGCTGATTGCCGTACTAAATCAGGAATTACGGAATGCATTCCTGTGGCTTATGGGAAACCTGAGTACTGCCAGCAGCGACTCCATTGTCTTCATCGCTCCATTCCTCGCCGCTGCGTGCGCCCTGCTCATGTACCAGGCAAAAAACTTCAACCTGATCTCCACAGGTGACGAGGCTGCCATGCAGCTCGGTGTCGAAGTAGCAAGCGTAAAGCGGCTCTCGTATCTTCTCGCTTCGCTTGTCACCGGGCTCGTGGTCTCTGTCAGCGGTGTCGTGGGATTTGTCGGGCTCCTCATTCCCCACATTTGCAGGATGCTCTTCGGGCCCGATCATCGCGTTCTTCTCCCGGCCTCGTGCCTGTTAGGCGCAAGCTTTCTCATTGTCGCGGATATTCTCGCCCGCACAATTCTTGCGCCCGCCGAAATTCCGGTCGGGGCGGTGACTGCCGCCATTGGTGCGCCGGTGTTCGTGTATCTGCTGAAACGGACGTGATATCGCGGGCAATGGTACTGTGATGAAGGGCCGCGCAATTTCACCACGCACCGTTGTTGAAGCTGCTGTTGCTCTATTCTTTTTCGGCTGTATTGCCGCTGCGGTGAAGTTTGTCTCTGCAAATGCAATTACCATAGGCATCGCACGCCTGGGAATAACAATTGCGTTACTCCTCCCCTTTCTCCTCTTTACAAAACGGTTGCAAAAAGTCTCCGCGGCGGACATTCGTACTCTTGCCTTGATGGGAACGTGTTTTGCACTTCACTGGCTGGCATTTTTCTTCAGCATCAAGGTCGGGTCGGCATCAGTTGCAACGGTAGGCCTGGCAACCTATGGTGTGCATCTTATGGTGCTTCGCTGGATTGTTCAAAGGAGCAAGATTACCGCAATCGACATGATTGTATTGATGCTTGCTGTAGCGGGAAGCATTATGGTCATTCCTGCTTTGAGGGTGGAAAGCCGCGATGCAACAGGGCTTGGACTTGGCATTCTCAGCGGTTTCTTTTATGCCCTGCTCCCTATTCTGCAACAGCAGAATACCCACCTTCCCGCTCTTACCCGCGCCCTTGGACAATTTGTATTTGCACTGATCGTATTTCTTTTTCTCTGGCCGCTCAGCGACTGGACCCTCACTACAACAGATTGGCTCGGGCTGATTTTTTTGGGTGTCATGTGCACACTCGTCAGCCATACACTGTGGGTGAAGATCACCACCACACTTCCAACAAAAACGACAAGTGTGATATACTACTTGTTTGTTCCCGTATCTCTCATCCTGAGTGTTACAATACTGCATGAACAGGTGGATGGCCTGATGATTTCCGGCGCAGGATTGATCATTGCCGCCAATATACTCGCCGTATCACACCATTCAAAGGTTGGCGAGTCTCAACACTAGAAGGCCGGATCAAGGCACGGCTCCGAAACCGGCGGCTTGAGAAGCACATCACAGAAGTGAGCCGTTGCCGCACTTACTTTCGTGTCAATCATCATAGTTACAAGCTGGTGCAAGTACCACTGGTTGTTTTTTGAATGTATATTCATTAACATGATCTGCGGCAGCAATAGAACCAATTTCATCTGCAGCACTCTCCCTTTACTTATTCCACAACCAGCAACTTCGTTCATGCTTCTCCTTGGAAAATTGAGAAGAGCGCATCGAACTGTTCTTGACTACGCAAGGTACCAAAACATGAGAGTAACCGTCAAATCCTGGCATACCTGCACTACATTCAATCCGAGTATGTTTCATCCCGCCAGTATGCACATCCCCACGAAGGTATCTCTCAACAGACGATTGTATCTGTTTTCTCAACGTTCACTCATTGTATGGAGACTCCCGTGAAAGCACTTTCCTATCTCGCTGTCATCTTGCTTACACTGTGCATAGCTGCACCCTCCCACGCGCAAGACGTGTCACCTCCGTGTCCGACGATAACTTTTACGGCAACGCCAACCAACACCTGCGGTACGAGCACCGAGGGAAGGATTACTATTACCAATGTAAACGGTGGTGTTGCACCCTATTCATATTCCAATGACAATGGGGTCAGCTTTCAAGACACATCTCTTTTCCTCAATCTTGCCGCGGACACTTACCAAGTTGTTGTGAAGGACGCAAACGACTGCTTAAGCTCTGCATTTGCGGTTGTCGTGAATTCCGATGTGCCTTCCATAATTGATGCGGGGCCTGACCAGACAGTCTGTGCGACGGATACTATCTTCCTGCACGCTACATTGAGCGGTACAGCTACCAGCATGGTATGGCAAAAGAATGTCGCATTCGGAGTCTTTATCGGACCGGATACAAATCCGGATGCCAAGTTCCTTCTCAATGCTAATGGCAGAGCGCAGAGTAGTATCTCCTTCGGTGCACAGAGCAATGACCCAGGATCGAATGTCTGCCAGGGTGGTGAGGATACCGTCGTTATCTTTATCAATCCCGAAGCAACTGTAGATGCCGGGGCGGACATAAGAATATGTTCCTCCGTATCCAGCTTCCCACAGTTGAACGGCACCATCGGCGGTGCCGCAGTAAGCGCAACATGGAGCGGCGGTTCAGGTACATTTTCACCGGATGTCAGCACACTCAATGCAACATATATCCCTTCACCATCCGAACTTGCCAGTGCCGACGACATCACACTCATTCTAACCACGAACAACCCCGCAGGTTTGTGTCCGGCAGTTAGTGATACACTTCTTTATGTGATTGACTCCGCCTCTGTAATTGATGCGGGGCCTGACCAGACAGTCTGTGCGACGGATACTATCTTCCTGCACGCTACATTGAGCGGTACAGCTACCAGCATGGTATGGCAAAAGAATGTCGCATTCGGAGTCTTTATCGGACCGGATACAAATCCGGATGCCAAGTTCCTTCTCAATGCTAATGGCAGAGCGCAGAGTAGTATCTCCTTCGGTGCACAGAGCAATGACCCAGGATCGAATGTCTGCCAGGGTGGTGAGGATACCGTCGTTATCTTTATCAATCAATGTTTGCCGAATCCTATTGTGAACCCGGGGTTTGAATCCGGTACATCGCCCTGGGTATTCTTCACCAATGGCACCGGTGGCCTCAACGTCATCGCGCCTGGACCATCCAGCCCGAATGCAGCACGGGTAGCCATCACCACCACAGGAAGCAACATGCAGCTCTACCAGGCAGGACTTACATTGCAACCGGGGACCCAATACCGTTTGAAGTTCAAGGGATATTCCAACACCGGGCACAACCTTTCGGTTTCCCTGGCGAGACATGATGCACCATTCACAAACTACGGACTTAACAATCACTTGTTTGACCTGACGGGATCTTGGCAGACCTACACGGTGGATTTTACTACCACCGGTTTCCCGCCGC